>CACYCW010000046.1 GCA_902773015.1 uncultured bacterium | reverse complement strand
TCAATCGCCATTCCTCGTGCCGGCGGGATTCCGCATGGCCAGCCAGAGGAAAAGACCGCCGGCGACGAGCATGCCGACCGAGATCGCCTGGGAGATGGAGAGCGGGCCGACGGCCGCGCGCGGGTCGCCGCGCAGATACTCGATGCCGAAACGGATGATGGCGTAGCCGACCATGTAGGCGCCGAGGATGAGCCCGGGGCGTCGCTCCGCGCGGCGCCCCTCGCGGCGCCAGAGCGCCATCAGCGCCGCGAAGAGAACAAGGAGCGCCGCCGCCTCGATGAGCTGCGTCGGCAGCACCGAGACGAGCCGCCGCCCGTGTTCGTACCAGCTGGGGCTGCCGACCGGGAACGTCACCGCGCACCAGGCGTCGGAGTCGCGCCCGTAGCAGCACCCGTAGAAGAAGCACCCGATGCGCCCGAAGGCGTGCCCGAGCGGCACGACCGCCGCCAGCAGATCGGCCAGCCGCAACGGATGCTCCCGCCGCAGCGCACACCAGACGAAGAAGATGACGAACGCTAGGATGAACCCGCCGTAGAACATGAGCCCGCCCTGGTCGACGCGGACGATCGCCGCCGGATGCGCGGCGAACTCCGAGCGCCAGTGCTCGATCACATATGCCGCGCGACTGCCGACCACCCCGCCGACCATCAGCGAAAGCAGCAGATTCGACAGGTCCTTGCGTCCGCTCAGCCGCTCGATGATCCACCAGCAAACGAGGAACCCCGTCGCCATGCACGCGCCGTAGGTCTTCAGGTGGAGGAAGCCGAGGTCGATGAGGTCAGGAAACACGGCGATACACCCACAGGACGGATTTCCAGAAGAAGAGCCCGACGCCCATGTAGGCCGCAATCGAGCGGCTCACGATGATGCCGCAGAGCTGGGCGAACGTGAGCGGTGTCATCGACGCCAACCAGACGAGCACGATCGCGACGTTGACGAGAAAGATGAACGTCCACGAGAAGATGCGCCCGTAGAGCTTCACGTCCGGCTGGCGCTGGCCGAGCGTCTCCAGCGTGAAGAGCACGTGGAACGACCAGGTGAAGCCGATGAGGAACATCCAGAGCGGCAGGTAGGGGAGTGGCCGCAAGAAGGCGTAGGTGACGAGCGCGACGACGATCACGACGAACGTGTAGAACGGAAAGAAGTACGGCGCGAGGGTGATGAGCAGATTGGACTTCGTGAGCTTCACGCTCCCTCCCGTCTCGCTCACGCGCACGTCGCTCGGACGCGCCCCGAAGAGGAGGCCCCACAGCGCATGGGTGAGTTCATGCCCGAGGACGTACATCTTCACCGGATGCGAGAGCGCCATCCAGGCGAAGGCGAAGGCCGCGATGCCGCCGAGCAGCGAAAGCGTCTCGGCGCTCGCGAGACCCTCGGCGCCGGCGGCGGCGACGATCGCGTCGAACAGCGCGCGCGTGAATCCCCAGCACAACGGCAGGAGCGCGAGGCCGACCAGCAATCGGAGGAAGTTCGCCATCACTCCTTCTCGAAGAGGAAGACGAGCTCGCCCGGGAACACGCGATGGTTCTGCCGCGCAATCATCTCGACGAAGTCCCTGTCGGCGCGGAAGCGCCGCTGGTTCTCGGCGAGCTTCGCGATCTCGCGCTTCTTCCGCTCGATGCGCTCCTGCAGCTCGGCGTTCTGTCGCTTGAGCGATTCGCTGCGCCGATAGTTCGGGTAGATCATCACCAGCCCGCCGATGATGATGATCAGAAGCACCGCAATCGTCAGTGTGCGGAGGACCTTATCCTTCAATCCCTCGTTCATGGTCGATTATTATAGCAAAATTTTTTCACCGAAAACATTGACTTTCTGAAAAAATATGAGATACTATTCGCCCGTTCGCTGGTAAAAAGGTCTCCAGACAAGGCATTTTGAACTAACGAAAGTAAAAGAGCAAAGGAAAAGGAAACAAAATGAAGATCAAGTCGATTCGGAAGACGGCCGTCAAGAAGGCCGTTGCCAAGAAGACCGCGACCGGTTCTTCTGCTAAGGCCGCGGGGCGCAAGGCCGCCGCGAAGAAGGCGGTGACGTTCAGCGTCCACGCCGAAAAGGGCAAGGCCGTCTATGTGGCGGGCGAGTTCAACGCCTGGAACCCGACCGCCAAGAAGATGGCCTACAAGGCGAGGGCCGGCCTGTATACGGCGACCGTCCGCCTTGCCGCCGGCACCTACCAGTACAAGTTCGTCATCGACGGCACCTGGTGCGCCGACCCCGCGAACGAGAACGCGGTCCCCAACGACCAGGGCACGTTCAACAGCGTCATCGAGGTCAGGTAAGAGGCTTGCCGATTCGCGGCACGGAGTCCATCAGTCGCCTGGTGTACTCCTCACGAGGGGCCCTGAGGACTTGTCCGCAGGGCCCTTCCTCCACGACGCGACCGTGGTACATCACAAGGATGCGGTCGGCGATGTGCTGCACGACCCCGAGGTCGTGCGTGATGAAGAGCAGCGAGAGCGAAAGCCGCTGCCGGAGGTCGGCGAGGAGATCGAGTATCTGCGCGCGGATCGAGAGATCGAGCGCGCTCACCGCCTCGTCGCAGATGAGCAGAGACGGGCGGCATGCGATCGCCCGCGCGATGCAGATGCGCTGACGCTGCCCGCCGGAGAACTCGTGCGGATACTTGTCGAGCGCCGAGGCGTCGAGCCCGACCATGTCCACGAGCCGCTCGGCGGCGGCGCCGTCCGCCGCCTCGGTGAGCGTCGCGCGCACGGTCATGCGCGGGTTGAGGCTGCCGAGCGGATCCTGAAAGACCATCGCGACGCGCCCCTTCGGCCGCACCGTGCCGTGCGTCGCCCGCTGGAGCCCGGCGATGACGCGCGCGAGCGTCGTCTTGCCGCTGCCCGACTCGCCGACGACGCCGAGCGTCTCGCCCCGCCACATGTCGAACGAGACATCATCGACCGCCTTCACGTGGCCGATCGTACGCGAGAAGATCCCCTTCTTGATCGGGAACCATACCCGGAGATCTCGCACCTCAAGGATGCTCTCTGCGCTCGTCAGCTCTTCCATGGGTGGGATTATAGCAAAATTCCGCGCGTCTGTGGGCGACGATGATCAGCCGAACGCAATGTAGGCGAAGGCCGGACGGGTCGAGGTCAGCATCACACGCGCGGCAGTCGCGCGGTTCAGCGTCGCACCGAAGAGATCGCGGAACCGATGCCCGTCGAGCGGCCATTCGAGCCCGCGCGACGTCATGCACGTGCGCGGATCAGGCGCGAAGATCGAGATGGCCGCGCCGATGCGCACCCGCAGCGTGACGCATCCCCTGACCGGCTCGAAGCGCCCATGGTCGGTGACGATGGGCAGACCGCGCACAAGCGCGCGGAAGACGTTGCCGATCGCGTGGTCCTCGCGCTTGCCCGTCGCGCCGACAATGACGACGTCGCGCCACCCGCGGGCCGCACAGAGCGCCATCGCCTTCTCGAGGTCGTTGGTTTCTTGCTCGGGCACCCGCACGACCTCGACGGCCGTCGGCTGCCGCGGGCAGCTGTCGAGATCGCCCACGATGACGGTCGGCCACTGGCCGAAATGCCGCCGGTAGGCCGCCGCCGCCGAGTCGCACGCGACGACACGACGCGCCGACGCCAGGAGCCGCCGGGCCTCCCCGCCCTTCCGAGGAAAGTCCCCCGCCGCGAGAATGACCGTCCGCTCCCCCATCACACGATTCCCCACTCGCGAAGCGGCTGGACGGGCAGCCCCATGATGTTCTCGTAGCTGCCCGTCCAGCCCTCGACGATCAGGTCGCCCGACTCGTCGATGTCGTAGGCCCCCGCGCGATCGGTCGGATGGACCCGCATCACGTACTCCTCGATCAGCTTCTCCGTCAGCGTGCGGAACTTCACGCCCGAGCGCACCACCTTCACCTCGCCCTCGTACGCGACCCCGGTGAAGACGGTGTGGACGTTGCCGCTCAGCTCGCGCAGGAACTCCCGCGCCTCATCGAGATCGCGCGGCTTGCCGTAGATGCGTCCGTCGAACCAGACGATCGTGTCGGCGCTCAGCACTCCCCGGCTGTGGCCTCGCGCCACCGCGCCGGCCGCCCGCCCCTTCGCGAGCGCGTTCTCGCGCACCGTCCGCTCCGGGTCGTGCGGATAGCTAACTTCCTCGGCATCGCTCTTCACAATGATGAAATCGACCCCGAGATCGCGCAGGATCTTCGCCCGCCGCGGACTGCCGCTCGCGAGCGTGAGGAACCCGACCGGCCCCTCGCGCAGCACCTCGAGGCTGCCGTCCGCCGCGACCCGCACGACCGTGGACGCCTCGCCGCCCCGCGAGATGCCGTCGTCGACGACGAGATCGGCTGAGAGTCCGACCGCCGCAAGCGCCGCCTGCGCATCGGATGCGGCGCGCTGCCCGGAAAGGTTCGCGCTCGTCACGCGCAACGCGCCCCCGCACGCAGCGAGCAGCCGCCGCGTCCAGTCGTGATCGGGCACGCGCACGCCCTCACCGTTCGCGACGATCGTGAGCGCACCCGGCCAGTGCCGCGCGCCAACACGCGCCGCGCCCGCGCCGACGAACCGCGCCGCACCTGTCGCGTCGCCCGCAAGCAGCGCGATGGGCTTGCGGCCGTCACGCGCCTTGATGGCGTAGAGCCGAGCAACCGCATCTGGGAAATCGGGATGCGCCGCGAGCCCGTAGACGGTATCGGTCGGGATGACCGCCACCCCCCCCGCCGTCAGCGTCGCGACCGCCGCCGCAAATCCCGCATCATCGGCCTTCACCAGCGTCATCGGTCGAACTCCTTCATCAGCTGGGCGAGCAGCGCAACCGTCGCCGTGTCCGTCCGTAGGATGCGCGGACCGAGCGAATGGCGCGTGAAACCGCGAGACTCAAGGAGCTGTACCTCGTCGTCGGTCCAGCCGCCCTCGGGCCCGATGGCAAGGAGCGGGCGCCGACAGCCGTCGACAGCGCTCGATTGCCGTCGATCGCCATAGGTTGCCGTCGCGGCAGGATGAGCCACGAGGCGCAGCGTGCCGGGGAACATGTCGTCGAGCTCCTCGCGCAGGAAGCGCCGAAAGTTGCGCCGCGTCTCGAGCGTCGGCAGGATCGAGGTGCCGGCCTGCATCAGCCCGTCGATGAGCAGCGGACGGTAGATCGCCTCCTTCAGGAGCGTCGCGCCCCAGAAGTCCTTCTCGACCTTCTGCGCACCGACAAGCACGAGGCGCCCGACGCCGATTGCCGCGAGTTGCGGCAGGAGCCGCTTCATCACCCGCGGACGCGGCGGCGCGAGAATGAGGTCGACCCACGGTCGACGGCTCTCCTCGGCGTGCTCGCACCGAACCCTCACCCACGGATCATCGTCGCTGGCCGACAGCCCGATGATCTCACCGGTGCCGATCCGGCCGTCGATCTCGCCTGTCTTGAGGACCTGGCCGATCTCACCATGCAGGACTTCCAGCACATGCACGGCGCGAGCGCCGCCGAACGTGGCGACGCCCTTGCGGATCTCCGAGCTCTCAAGCAGGATGCGGTTCATTTCCTGGGCTTCTGCACCCCATATTATACCACATCCGCCCCGGCAGGTCAGCCGAGGACAAGCGCATCGCCGTCGGCGGTGACCTTGATCGTCGCGCCGGGCAGGTACTTGCCGGCGACGATCTGCTTCGCGATCGGATTCTCCAGGTCGCGCTGGATCGCCCGCTTCACCGGACGCGCCCCGTAGGCCGGATCGTAGCCGTCCTTCACCAGCACCTTGAGCGCCGCGTCGTCGATGTCGAGCGTGAACTCCTGGTCGGCGAGACGCCGCTCGAGGTCCTTCAGCTGCAGCTTCACGATCGCCTCGATCTGCTCGCGGCTCAGGGAGTCGAACTCCAGCACCTCATCGAGCCGGTTCAGGAATTCGGGACGGAAGATGTCCTTCAGCATCTCCTTCGGCGCATTGGAGGTCATGATGATGACAGTGTTCTTGAAGCTCACCGTGCGACCGTGGCTGTCCGTGAGCCGCCCGTCGTCCAGCACCTGCAGGAGCAGGTTGAAGACGTCCGGGTGGGCCTTCTCGATCTCGTCCAGGAGGACGACCGAGAACTGCTTGCGGCGGACCGCCTCGGTGAGCTGGCCGCCATCCTCGAAGCCGACGTAGCCGGGCGGCGCGCCGACGAGGCGCGAGACTGCGAACTTCTCCATGTACTCGGACATGTCGAGGCGCACCATCGCGTTCTCGTCGTCGAAGAGCTCCTGCGCCAGTGCCTTGGCGAGTTCCGTCTTGCCGACGCCCGTAGGCCCCAGGAAGAGGAACGCCCCCACTGGCCGCTGACGGTTCTTGATGCCCGCACGCGAGCGGATCACCGCGTCCGCAACGGCATCCACCGCCTTGTCCTGGCCGATCACGCGCTCGTGCAGCGTGTCCGCGAGGCGCGTGAGCTTCTCGCGCTCGCCCTCGACGAGCTTCGTCACCGGGATGCCTGACCAGCGCGAGACCACCTCGGCGATCTCGTCGGCCGTCACCTCCTCGCGGAGAAGCGCGTCCGCCCCGTTGACGCGCGGATCGCTCTCGTGGTCCTTGAGCCGCTTCTCAAGCGCGGGGATGTCGCCATACTTCAGTCGCGCCGCCTCGTTGAGATTGCCTTCGGCCTCGGCGCGCTCGCACCGGACACGCGCCTCCTCGAGCTGCGTGCGCACCTTGCGCACCTCCGCAAGCGCCGCCTTCTCCTCCTTCCACTGCGCGGTCATCCGCTCAAGCTTCGCCTTCAACCCCGAAAGCTCCGCCTGCAGCTCCTCCAGGCGCTTCCTGGAGTTGTCGTCCTTCTCCTTCTTCAGCGCCACCTCCTCAATCTCCAGGCGGCGGACATGCCGCTGGATCTCGTCGAGCTCCTGCGGACAGGAGTCCATCTCGGTGCGTATGCGCGCGCACGCCTCGTCAAGGAGGTCAATCGCCTTGTCCGGCAGGAAGCGGTCCTGGATGTAGCGGGACGACAACACCACGGAGCTCACGAGCGCCTCGTCGCGGATGTGCACGTTGTGGTACTTCTCGAAGCGCTCCTTGATGCCGCGCAGGATCGAGATCGCGTCCTCCTCGCTCGGTGGATCGACCATCACCGGCTGGAAGCGCCGCTCGAGCGCGGCGTCCTTCTCCATGTACTTGCGGTACTCGTCCAGCGTCGTCGCGCCCACGCAGTGCAGCTCGCCACGCGCCAGCATGGGCTTGAGCATGTTGCCCGCGTCGGACGACCCTTCGGTCTTGCCCGCACCGACGATGGTGTGAATCTCGTCGATGAAGAGGATGATCTTGCCTTCCGACTCCTTGACCTTCTTGAGAACGGCCTTCAGCCGCTCCTCGAACTGCCCGCGGTAGCTCGCGCCAGCCATGAGCGCGGTCATGTCCAGCGAAAACACCATGCGCTCGCGCAGGCCCTCCGGCACGTCGCCACGCACAATGCGCTGGGCAAGCCCCTCGACAATCGCCGTCTTACCGACGCCAGGCTCGCCAATTAGAACGGGATTGTTCTTCGTCTTGCGGGAAAGGATGCGAATGACATCGCGAATCTCGGTGTCACGGCCAATCACGGGGTCAAGCTTGCCCGACTTCGCGAGCGCAGTCAGGTCGCTGCCGTACTTCTCAAGGCAGTTCTCATTGTCATCCGGTGGTGTGTAGCTAGCATTCATGTCGTTGTCTCCATTTCGTCAGTTCAAGTGATTAATTCAATAACCAACAACCTATAGCAAAAATCATGCCAATGGGGCTTAACGGAAGAAGATGACCAGAGTCGCGACGTTCTGTCACGCCCGCGACATTTCTTCCCGGGGACTATTGGAGTCAGTCTCGACTACCTACTCCCTACAGCACGAGGGGGTATCCTCGCGAAGCCAGGCATCAATTTCGATGCACTGATTGGCCTTTCGCATCTTACTGTATGTCGTTGACCAGTGGTGAGGGGAGCCGATCGCGTTGATGATCGCCTTGTCACACGACGGACAGGCGTTGAATGCCGCGTAGACGTCCGCCGGCGGACAGGTCCCGTCCGCGAAACCGACGATGAATCGTATGGGTGACTTGATGCGCGAGGCGAAGTTGACGCCATCGAAATAGGGAGCGAAGCGCTCGGCGGTCGCCTGCTTCTCGGGACGCTGGCTCTGAATCAACCTCGGCCAACCGGGTTTGCGGTTCTGCTTGTAGCCGAAATGTCCCGTGATGGCGCAGACCGCCACGAAGGTTCGGGTGAAGCGTCCGTTCAGGTAGGTGAGAATGAGGCCGAATCCGCCGCCTTGACTCGATCCGGTGTAGGTCACACGGCTCGAGTCGGCGTCCGGCCGCGCGAGCACCCAGTTCACGGCGCGATTGATGCCAAGCATCACGTCATGATACCAGTAGTCCTCGCGGGATTCGGCGATTCCGGCAATGGCGCAGTACGCCTCCTTGTTCACTAGATTGAACTTCCTCGCCAGCTCGGCGTTCTGCTCTTCCATGTGACGGCGCTGCGCCGCTGGCGTGGCCTCCGGCTCGAAGCAGTGGACATTCATGGTGAGGCACATTTCGTCGTCACGGGCGGTTGCCAGCGAAATGACGCCGGGGCCGGCACCCGGCACGGACACCCGCACACGGAACGGCGCCTTGGCCTTGTTCTTCGGAACCGCCAGAAAGCCGTAGACTCGCTTGCCGCCGAATGTCGCGAAGTTCACGCGATAGCATTCGGATATCTTCGTGTCGAGCTTCTCGTCGCGGACGCACTTGGGGTCAAGCGGGACCTCACGCTCGAGCCGGGCCTTCTCAGCGGTCCAGTAGGTGTCGAAATCGACAGGACACGGCTCGTCCTGGCGGATCTTCCCGACATCGTAGCCAACGCCCCAGACGACAGAATTCGTGCTGGAACTGACACGCAGACGGAGAAACCCCTCCTCCTTCATGCGGCCCTTGATCGTGAAGGGATTCCCCTGTGCAAGATCGGCCGTGCCGTCGCCGAGCTTCTCAGTGCCGAAGTTGTCAAGCGTCCAACTCGCCTTTCCGGACTTGACGAGTCCACCTCCCTCATCTTTCACGGAGACGGTGAAGGTCGTTTCCTCACCGACGCGATAGAGCGCATCCGCATGGTCCTGCGTGACCTCGATTTTCGCGGCGAACAATCCGTTCGTCGTCAGCACCGCCGCAACGAGCGCGAGACTCGCGCCAAGCTTCATTCTCATGGATTCTCCTCTTCTGGGTTCAGTGATGCGACTATTGTACCAGATTCGCACGGGTTAGGTCAACTACGTCGCTGTTGCAACAGTCTCTCACTCCACCTTCACCTTGTAGAAAAGCGCGTTGCCGGGAAGGCGGCACGGCCGTGTTCGTCCGCGATTTTCGATTACGTCCCGCCCAGGCTCCTTAAGGCCTTGGCTGCCTCCTCATGCCCCTGCTCCGCCGCCTTGCGATACCACTTGGCCGCCTCGTTCACGTCCTTCTGCTCGACACCCTTGCCGGTGGCGTAGCTCTCGCCCAGGCGGAACTGCGCCTTCGCATGCCCGTCATCCGCCGCCTTGCGCCACCACTTAACCGCCTCGCCCTTGCGTCTCTCGACGCCGCAGCCATCGGCATAGCAGCAGCCTAGGGAGAACTGAGCCTCCGCGTACCCCTTCTCTGCGGCTCGGCGATACCATTCCGCCGCCGCGGCCTTGTTTCCCTCGACCCCTCGGCCCAGATCGTAGCACATACCGAGATAGCACTGCGCACGGGCATTCCCCTGCTCGGCCGCCCGACGCAGCCACTTCACCGCCTCGGCATAGTCCACCACGCAGCCATCCCTTCCGTTGTAGCAGCTCATGCCCAGAACATACTGCGCGAAAGCATGGCCTCGGTTCGCAAGGAAGGTCATGGTCCGCCGTCTCATCCGGCCAGGGAACGTCAACAGCAGGGCGAGGGCGCCGAGGGAGGCCAGCAGAATCGCGAATGCACCCACAATCCAGCTCATCGCCTTCCGCGACGCCAGGGCACGTTCGCTCCGCCGGAACCACTTCTCGGCCTCCGCCTTGTACGGCCCCGAGCACTTGCCCTTGGCATAGCATGCGCTTAAGCTGCGCTGCGCCCCCGCATGTCCCTGCTCTGCGGCCTTGCAGTACCACTTCATCGCCTCGGTCATGTCCCGCTTGGCGCCTCGACCCTTGGCATAGCACGAGCCCAAGGCGAACTGCGCCTTCGCATACCCCTGCTCAGCCGCCTGAAGCCACCACTTCACCGCCTCGGTCCTGTCTCTCGCGATGCCCTCGCCGTTGTAGTAGCTCACGCCCAGGTTGAACTGCGCCTTGGCATGCCCCTGCTCCGCGGCCATTCGATACCACCTCATCGCCTCGAGCGCGTCCTTCGCGATGCCTTCGCCCCTGTCAAAAATCTGGCCCAGACGGTACTGCGCCTGGACATGCCCCCGTCGGGCCGCCTTGCGGTACCACTTGTCCGCCTCGAGCAGGCTTTCCTCGACGCCTTTGCCGTTGGCGTAGCACATGCCCAGCTCAAACTGGGCCTCTATCTCGCCAGCTGCGGCGCGCCTATGCAGGTCGGCGACATGGGCCGCGTCATCCGAACGCGAGCAACCGTCCCACAAGCCGCAGACAGCCGCAATGCCCAACATCAGCGCGATGACCCTCTTCATTCTTCTTTCCTCACTTTGCCATGTGATGCATATTATATCAAAATCCCCTTCGTCGCGTTGCACGCGGCACCGACCGTTCTGATTAAGGTAAGTCCTGATATTGAAAATGCGCAGTGGGTTTGGTACAATTACCGATGTGAAAAAGGCGTTGAAGGTGATTTTGGTCGTCCTGGCGGTGATTGCGGTCACCGTCATTGCGCTCGTACCATTCGTGGTGCCGCCGATTGCGACAAGCCTGGCCGAGTCGAGCCTGCGCCAGATCGGCTATCCGGCGCGCATCCGGATGACGCTCGGCTACCGGTGGCGCAAAGGCCCGGAGATCGCGGGAGCGGTCGAGGTCGCGCTGCGCATCGCCCCCTGGCGCCTCACCGCCGAGTTCGGTGCCGGCTTCGGCGAGTGGTTCGCGCGCGTGAAGCTCCCCGAGACGAAGTTCTCCGAGTCCGACCCGCTGATCGCCTCGCTGCTCGAGCGCTACCCGACGACGGCCGTTTCCAATCTCGTCTTCTCCGGCTCGGTGGCGCTCGATGCGTCCGTCGAGCGTACGCGCGAGGTGCCGGTCGCTACCTGGGAGGCCAAGGCGCCGATTCGCGGCGTGAACGCGAGCCTCTTCGCTGGCAAGACGCCCATCACCGTAACCGACCTCTCGCTGACGCCCGGCGCGTCCGGAATCGCCAGCCACGTCGACATCGCGCCGCTCTTCCCGCGCGCGAAGGAGATTGTCGCCGCCGGGTTCTCGCTCACGAATTTCCATGCCGCCGTGCGCGCCACCGAGAAGGCGCTGATGGTCAACGATGCCGAGGCCGGGTTCTGCGGCGGCAAGGTGAGCCTCTACTCGCTCTACCTCGACCCGCGCACACTCAACACCGGGCTGACGCTCTTTCTCGAGGACATCGACGCGGGCGCCGCTCTCGGCCACTTCAAGGGTTTCCGCGGCGACGCGTCGGGGCATCTCCACGGCAAGATCCGTCTCTTCACGAAGGAGGCCGGCAAGTCCGTCCGCCTCAAGGACGCCTTCCTCTACTCAACGCCAGGCGAGACCGGCAAGCTCCGGCTGGACGACACGAAGGCGGTGACGGACAGCCTGACGCTCGCGGGAATCGATGCGGCCACGCGCGGCAACGTGGCGAACGCCCTCGCCGATCTCGACTACTCGGTGCTCAAGCTCAACCTCCGGCGGGGCTCCGGCCAGACCGCCACGCTCAGCATTAGCATCCGCGGCACGGCCACGCGCGGAGAGCTGACCGTGCCGGTTGACATCGATGTCAACCTCAATGGGGAGCTCGACCAGCTCCTCAACACCGGTCTTGGCTACAATCGTCTACTGAAGAAAGGAACAATGAAATGAACGCCTCCATCAAGCCCGCCATCCTCGCCTCCGCCGCCCTCATCGCGGTCGCCGGCTGCTTCACGGTCAAGACCGAAAGCGAGATCAAGCCGATCCACATCACGATGGACATCAACCTAAAGGTCGACAAGGCGCTAGACCAGGCCTTCGCCGACGAGAATCAGGCGAAGCCCAAGGGGCAGTTCAAGGAGATCAAGGCGGTGCTCGACCGCAAAGCGGCGGGCATCAACGCGCAGGCGATGCTCGAGGCGCGCGACAACGCGACGGATGACGAGCGCATCCTGATCGCGGACGCCAACTCGCGTCGCACCAAGCGCTTCGCGGAGATCGCCGCGTCAAGCGGAGTCGCGCTCGAGGCCGTGCAGAAGCGCTACGCGAAGAAGATGCGCGAGCACATCCCCGCCGGCAGCGGCGTCTGGTACCAGGACGAAGACGGCAAGTGGCGCCAGAAGTAGGTCCCGGCGGCTTAAGAAGTTGGCTCTCAGACGCCTGCGGCCTTGCCGAGGCGCTGGCCGGCATAGCGGCCGCGGTGGATCGGCCCCCACCACCACTCATTGTCGAGATACCACTGCACCGTCTTGCGGATGCCGGTCTCGAAGTTCTCCTCGGGCTTCCAGCCGAGGTCATTCATGAGCTTTGAGGGATCGATCGCATAGCGCAGGTCGTGTCCCGGCCGATCGGTGACGTAGGTGATGAGATCCTCGTAACGGGTCGGCTGCGGGCGCAGCTCGTCCATGATCGCGCAGATGGTCTTCACCACCTCGAGATTGGTGCGCTCATTGTGCCCGCCCACATTGTATGTCTCGCCGACCGCGCCCTTCTCGTTGACGAGGCAGAGGGCCTTGACGTGATCGTCGACGTAGAGCCAGTCACGAACGTTCGCGCCCTTGCCGTAGACGGGGAGCGGCTTCCGGTCAAGGCAATTGAGGATGACGAGCGGAATCAGTTTCTCGGGGAAGTGGTAAGGCCCGTAGTTGTTCGAGCAGTTGGTGATCTTGACGGGCAGGCCGTAGGTGTCGTGCCAGGCGCGCACGATATGGTCGGACGATGCCTTCGAGGCCGAGTACGGCGAGTGCGGGGAGTAGGACGTCAACTCGGTGAAGAACCCGGTCTCGCCCAGGGTGCCGTATACTTCGTCCGTCGAGATGTGCTGGAAGGTGAAGTCGGGATGCTCCCGCCAGTACTTGAGCGCGACCTGGAGGAGCGTCGCGGTGCCGACGACGTTGGTGCGGATGAACTCGCCCGGCCCGTCGATCGACCGGTCGACGTGGGATTCCGCCGCGAGATGGAAGATCGTGTCCGGCTGAAAGGCCGCGAACGCCTTCTCCATTGCCTCGGCATCGCAGATGTCGGCGATGAAGAGGCTGAGGGGCCGAGGGGCCGAGAGGTCGAGGGTGTCGCGGGCGGGCAGGTGATCGGGATCGAGGCCGACCTCCTTGAGCGATTCGGGTACGCCAGCGTAGGTGAGCTTGTCGATGACAAGGACACTTGCTCCACGATCCCGGACGAGGTGGCGAACGAGCGCAGAGCCTATGAACCCGCACCCACCAGTTACGATGCAACGTCTGGTACTAGTCTTCATCTGCAAAACCCTCCGGCATGGCTCCGCGCCTCCTGGGCGGTGTCTTTTGCTCGTCCGCCTTTGCGGTCGGCGGGACGGAACCGGAGGATGGCGGCGACGAAACGGTGGACGTCGCGTCCTTGCCGTCCTTTGCCTCCTTTCCGGCCTTCGCGTCCTTGCCACCCTTAGCGCCCTTGCCCCCCTTATTCTTGGGTGAATAGCCGTAGCCGTAACCGTAGCCGTAGCCGTAACCGTAGCCGTACTTGTGGTAGCCGTGGCCGTGCGAGTGCGGGGTGAAGGCACTGGCGCTCGAGATTTCGATGTCGTTGACGACGGCGCCGAGTATGTTCGCGCCCGCCTCGGTGAGACTGCGCGAGCAGTGCAGAATCGGGCGGAAGTGCGTGCGATCGGGGCAGCACATGATGATGACCGAGTCGACCATCACCGCGAGCGAGACGACGTCACCGACGACGCCGTACGGGGGCGAGTCGACGATAATGTGGTCATAGCGGGCCCGCGCCCATTGGAAGAACTCGGGGACGCTGGCCGAGCCGAAGATAGTCGCGGGCGAGACGCCTTCGGGGGCGAGGGAGGCGATCACGTCGAGACCGGGGACGCTCGAGTGGTTTACGAGCTTCTCGAAGTCTGGCACCTCCGTCCCGGCGCGCTGCAGCACATGCGAGAAGCTGCGGTCCTCGGTGAGGGCAAGGCCCCAGATCGTGGCCAGGCGCGGACGCCGCAGGTCGAAGTCGACGTGCAGGGTGTGGCGGCCGGCCTGCGCGTAGGAGATCGCGAGCGAGGTCGAGGTGATCGTCTTGCCCTCACCCGGCTGGGTGGAGATCACGAGGAGGCAGTGGCTCAGCGACTCGTAGCGCGGCGAGTCGAGGAGGTTGCGCAGCCCCGCCACCGACTCGGAGAACTGCGAGTACTTGTCCTCGATCATGAACTTGGCCACCTCCTCGCGGTTCTTGCGGCGGACATGCGGCAGCACCGCGAGCACCTTCAGCGAGAGGCGCCCCTCGATGTCCGCGAGGTTGACGACGGTGTCCTCGAGGTTGTCGACGATCAGCACGAAGAGGACGCCGAGCGCGATGGAGAGGAGGACGCCGGCGCCGAAGATGATCGCCGGGTTCGGCAGCACGGGCTTCGTGGGGACGACGGCGGGGCGGCCGACGCGGACGATCTCGTTGTTCGACTCGGCGGCGATTCGCGCGCGGTTCTCCTCGAGCTGGAGGCCCTTGTGCACCTCGGTCGCGACGGCGTACTCGGCCTCGAGCTGGCCAAGCCCCGACTCGGCGAGGACGATGCGCTGCTCGACGGACGCGAGCTCGTTGCGCAGATCCTCCTGCTTGCGCTTGAGGTTGGCGAGCTGGTTGCACGTCACGTTGAGCGTCGAGCGCCCGGTGAGGAGGGCTCGCGCCGCCGCGTCGAGGAAGCGCTTCTGCGCCAGCTGCAGGACCTTCTTCGCGTTGATCACCTCGGGGTGACTGTCGGTGAAGGCGAACATCAACTTCTGGTACTCGCCCTGCGAGTCCTGATAGGCGCGGAACTCCTGGGCGATCTCCTGGGCGCGCGGGACGCCGGTGGAGAGGCTGCCGTAGCTCGAGGGATCCTTCTGGACGGCAGAGAGCATCTTCTCCCACTCGATGAGCTGCGTCTGCTCAGCCTCGAGCGCGAGGATGTCGGCCGTGGTCTTCGAGAGGCCCTGCTGGATCATGTCGCGCGAGGAGCGCAGGTTGTCCACCTTGTTGGCGGTGCGGAAGTCGACGATCTGCTTGGCGATCTTGTCGGCGAGACGACGCTGCTTCTCGACGTTGCTGTGGATCTGCGAGACGGCCTTGTCGCAACGCAGCTTGTTCTCCTCGTCGGTGAACGCCTCAATCGCCTCGGCGTAGGCGTTGGCGAGCGCTGCGCAGAGGGCGGGCACCTTCGATCGGAGCGAGATGGTGATGATGCGCGAGTTGCGCACGAGCTCGAGCTCGGATTTGGCGAGGGAGGCGATGATCTCCTCGTCGGAGACGGTGGAGGTCGGGTGGCTGGCGCGGTAGAGCTGCACCACCTTGGTGATCACGGTGTCGGAGCGCCAGTCGGAGATGCGGGTGTTGAAGATCTCGGCGTAGGTGGAGCCAAAGTCCGGCGTCGACTCGGCGATCACGCCCTGGCCGTGCGTGCCGACCGTCGAACGGCGCATGTCCATCGTGAACTCGCTCGTCGCCTCGTAGATCGTGGGCGAGATGCGGTAGACGGCGAAGGCGACGATGAGGCCGACGAGGAGGAAGACGAAGATCGAGAGCCATCGCTGGGAGATGACGCGGAGCATGCGCCCGACCGTGACGGTACCGACGATCGATCCCTCATCCCCTTTCTGCCCCGGGCCAGACTCCCCGTAGGCCCCATAGGCCCCGTACGAACCGTAGGCCCCGTACGCGCCGTATGATGCGCGGCCGTAGTTGCTGCCGCCGGCCCCGCCATAGTACATCGGCTTCTTGCCGCCATAGTAGATGGGGGACGAGCCGCTGCCGCCGTAATAGATAGGTTTGTCAGCCATCGGTATTCCTCTTCGAGACAGGGAAAGCCTTCGCCGAGATGGCAAGCAACGCCACGGACACCACTATCGCGTCCGTCCTCAGGAAGGAACAGTCATAGGTGCCGGTCACGGCAATGGCCGCAAGGACAAGCGGCAGCAGCAGGACGGCAGGATGCGGCAGCCGTCGCGCGATGATGCCACCGACGAGGTTGCGTCCATAGGTGAATAGCAGGAAGCCGTACGGCAGGGCCAGGGTCACGGCGCCGACGATGCCGCGCTCCGCCAGAAGCATCCACCAGCCGTTCATCAGCTCGCTGGCGCCGCGCGGCACAAGCGCCCAGTCCTCCGGCGCCGCGCCAAAGCGGAAGTCCAACGGGAATGACCCGATGCCGGTGCCTATCCAGAGATGGGTGAGCCAGGACTTCAGCGCAATGCCCGAAAGAAGCTCGCGCAGCTCCTTGAAACCGTCCGGAAGGAAGCAGAACTCGACGAATGCGTCGGCGCGCGCCTGCAGCGTCTCCTCGGGCACAAGAGAAAGGACGAGCATCGTGCCGAGCGTCAGCGCAATTGCCAGCACCACAAGGGCCTTGAACTCACCCGCCGAGCGCAGCACACGGCAGGAGTAGAGAAAGGAGTAGACGAGCAGCACCGCGGCGGCGACGCCGAAGACCGCCAGAACGCGAGCTGGCGCGAACGCGAATGCACCTGCCGCCGTTCCGCCGACTGCAAGGACGAAGAGCGCCATCGCCGCATGCCACTTGCGCTCGAAGGCCGCCACGAGAGCAACCATTCCGCCAAGAAAATGGAGGGCGAAGGCCAGACCGACGAAGGAGCAGAGTTCCTTCGGACAGGCGATCAGCCGACCGGTGACGGTGTTGCCGAGAGCAGTGGCGACAAGCGCAACCGTCGCCGCAAACCCGGCAAGGGTCGCCGCGACAAGGAGAAAGGCCATGCGCGCGGAACGCCCGAGGGAATGACGACACCCGATGAGCAGGACCGCAGCGGCGACCGCGGCGGCGAACGGCAGGTAGCCGGCCGAGCCGGCCGAGGCCGGCAGGATCGGGAACTGAGCCTCGGCGACATGCCACTTCGCGAGCTCGGCGTCATAGGCGATCGCCACGCCCGTGTTCAGCGCCCGGAATCCCGTGAAGGCGATCAGCACAAGCCCGAGCCAGAGCACCGGGTCGCGCACCATCTCCAACGCGACGCGCTGGCGGGCTATGTGCAGCGGTTCGCCCTCGTGGATGGAAGGCGCCAGCACGACCCACGAGATCGCCGGCACGGACAGCCAGAGCATCGTGGTCGCGATGACGGACTCGCCCGCAAACGGGAATAGGATGAGCGGCGCAACCGCCAAGAGGGCCAGGTGCGCCGCCGTTCCGTACTTGACTATCAGTTTCTGCACTTCAGTACGAGAGCCGGAAACCAGTCGTGAAACGCCAGCGGTCGTAGTCGTAGGCGCCGTAGCGCGCATCGTCGTTGTCGTTGAAGGAGCGCTGGTATTCAAGATAGGCGAAGACCGCAAGCAGGCGATTGATCGTGTAATCAAGGCCAAGGCGGCCGGTGATGATGTTGAGCACGTAGTCGTTGCCGCTGCCGCTGTTGATGTGCTCGTGGGTCTCACGGCGATAGCGCAGATCCAGCGTGGTGCGCAGCTTGCCGCGAATGAGCGACTTGGCCACGCCCAGGCTCACCGCATCAACACGCGAGCGCGACGCATACTGGCGCTCGGACGGCTGGTAGTAGCTCGTGCCCAGGAGCATCAGGTTCCACGTCTCGCCGATCTTCCAGTTGCCGGAGAGCGTGTAGACGAATCCGTCGTTCGTCGTCTCGGCGTCGGCGTACTCGAAGCGGCTCCAGCCAACGAGCGCGCGGTAGGAGAGGCGCTCTGTCATGTAGGAGCCGAGACCGCCCTGGATCGAGTAGCCCTGGGAGCTGCCGTCATACTGGCTGCCTTCGAGGTTGTCCTGATGATATCCCATGTAGCTGCCGGCCAGGATGAAGTCAGTCCACCGCGAGGGGGCGAAGCCCGCCTCGGCACCGACCGTCCAGCGATCCCAGCCGTAGTAGCGGGACCGGATGTTGTTGTCGTCCAGGTAGTCGAGCCAGTAGTAGGATGCGTTGACATCGCCGTGGAAGTGCTCGTTGAACCGCCGCTGGAGCGCGCCGGAGACCTGCAGCTGGCGCGAGTCGCCGGTGTAGTTGTCACCGCCGTCCATCACCATGTCATCGGCCATCGTGACCTGGCGGAAGGACTCGGCGAGGAGAAGCGACCAGCCCTTCTCGTTGCCCTTCGAATTCGACCAGTTCCAGCGCAGATCCTGACCGTAGTTGTGGTGGTTGTAGTTCTGGTGGCAGTTCTTCATGTACCCGCGGTAGTTATAGTACGCCGACAGGTTCAGAGACCACGTCTCCGCGTTGTAGACGAGACCGAGACCCGGTGAAACCGTCCACAGCACGTCATTCTCCGAGTCACCGTACGCCCGACCGCTCTGCGCATCGACGTTCGAGTCATAAGTGAAGGACGCCGTCACGTACGGGCGCAAGGTCATGCGTTGACCGATCTTGATGCCGGTCGGACGATCGAGGACATCACCGCTCGCCGCAAGGCACGCGAGCGCGCTCACAAACGCGACGGACAGCGGATTTATTCTTTTCATCTTCAGGTTCTCCATTTGGAAGCGTCTTAGACGCCCGTGTTCTGCCACTGGTAGGGGGCGGGATGCGGCGTCGGGGTCGGCGTCGGCGTCGGGGTCGGCGTCGGGGTCACCTTCTGATCGGCATCGCCACCGTAGGGCGGCGCCTTCGAACCACCAGCCGCACCGGCCGCGCCCGGACGGTCATCGCCGAGAATCGGAAGCTCGCGTTCAAGCAGACTCTGCACCGCGTCAACAGCCGGCGTGCGCTCACCGCTCGTCGCGGCCGGATCAGTGATGCCGCCGCCGAGATCGTTCAGCAGGACGTCATGATACTGGGGACCCGCGATAGTCAGCACGAAGTCGTTGTTGGGAGCTGCGGGCGAATCGGAGGAGGCCAGAACCGATTCATAGCCCTGCTGCCGACCGTCCGTGCCAAGCGCCGACGGCAGCCACTCGGTCCGCGCCAGCTCGCGTGATTCCTCCTGCGGCATCGTATCGACCAGCTTGTCCGTGAGATCGGCCGGGGAGCCGCCCGATGCGCGCACCATCATCGCAATCGCGAGGGCACTGCGCGGCGCCGCATCATCCGTGCCGGACACCCGATCATTCACCCTCTTCACCAGATCCTCCGCCACCTTCGCGAACTGCTCGTCGGACATCGACGTGTCAGCCCGGTTGAAGAGATCGGCCGCGAAGCGCTCGTTGAGCACCGTCAGCGACTCCGGCGGGACGGTGGCGAACACCTCCGCAACGAGCGCCGACACGTTCCCTGGTGCCGCGCCGCGCAGGGCCGCGCTGTTCGCGTTGAGGAACTTCGCCGTCTTCTCCTCGGTCGAAGCCGGCATATCGGAGATCGCCTTGTTGACGTCAGAGAGGAACAGCACCTGGTTAGTCGCCGAGAGATGCTGCATGATCGACTTCATCAGCTCGGGGTTCTCGATCGCCTTGTCAATGCGGCTGCGCGCGTCGGCAAGCGAGATCTTCGCGCCATTCGCCGCGAGTTTCTCGGCCGTGGTCGACTGGGCGCATACCGTCAGCGCGATCACCGCCGCCATCATCGCCATCACCATGATCTTCTTCATGTCTTCGTTCTCCTTAGTGTCTGGAAATCTCAGTACCAGGTCTCGGGCACCCACACGACATCACCGGCCCGAAGCGCGATGTCCTTGTCGATGCGGCCGTCCTTGCCGATCTCGTTGAGGTTCACCCGCGTGCGGGTCTGGTTGCCGTCCTTGTCGCAACGCGACACGCGAATTGACGTCTTGTCGGCAAACGGCTTGCACCCGCCGGCCGCCTGCAGGACCTTCGTCACCGTCAGATCCATCGTCGCCGGCATGTTCACCGGCCCCGGATTCATCACCTCGCCAAGCACCGTAACCGTCCCCCACGGCGAAACGCCCTTGCCGTCGTACGGCGCGAACGTGACCGAGATCATCGGCTGACGGTAGTACTTGGAGTATGCCTTCACCAGCTTCATCTTCAGCGACTCCAGCGTGAGCCCGTCGCACGCGACCGGCTCCTGCAGGAGAAGCGGCAACGTGATGTTGCCGCTCTGGTCGACCAACACCTGCATCGTCGTCGGCGGCGCCGCCACCGTGCCGACCTGCACGATCAGCGCAATGCCAGGCCGTATCCGAGGCCCGTCCCACCACGTCGCAACAACGGAAGAGTCGACCGGTTCCTTGTCGCCGAACCAGTCACGATACGTCTCGCAACCACACGTGCAGACGCACGTGAGGATGACAAAACCATACAGGAATGTGCAAACCTTCCCCATGTCGTCGGAAATTGTATCAAAAACTGCGCGCTCGTGTCAATGGGGTCCGCACCAAAAAAATTCGGAAACCTCGGCGAGCGAATCGATCACACGCAGCGCCTGCACGGTCTCGCGGACGTCGTGAACCCGCACGACGCTCGCCCCGTTCAGCGCGCACCAGACCGCGAGGCCCAGATTCCCGCCGAGGTTCTTGCCAGTCACCTTCTCCCCCGTCAGCTTCTTCACGATGCGCTTGCGGCTCACTCCCACCAGTACACGACCGATCCTCACCAACTCCGGAATGGACCTCAGCAGGGCCAGATCCTCCTCGCGCGTCGTGCCGAAGCCGATCATTGGATCGAGATAGAGGCGGGGAATGGTCGAGGGGCTGAGAGGCTGAGAGGCCGAGGGACGAAAGGGGATGACAAGCTCAAGATTCGGGTGGGCGTCAAGGAACGGCAGCATCCTCTGTGCCGCGGAGCTGTCAACGCAGTTGATGATGTCGGCCCCGGCCGCAATCGCCCGCTCCGCCGTCTCCATGTGATACGTGTCGACACTCACCCGGACCCCGGTGCCATCAAATCCCTTCAGGCCCTTCAACCCGCTCATCACCGGCTCGAGGCGCGACCATTCCTCCGCCCAGCCGAGAGGCGTCGCACCAGGACGCGTTGACTCGCCGCCGAGATCGATGATGTCCGCGCCTTCCTCGACCATGTTACGCACACGACGAAGCGCCTCGTCCGGACGGAAGTACTTGCCGCCGTCGGAAAAGGAATCCGGCGTGACGTTCACGATGCCCATCACCTGCGTTCTCATCAGCGCTCCTCCATATCCAGCGGCAGCGCACGCGCCCGGAAGACGACCCTGACCGGCACGCCCTTGCGTACCTCGAAGCCCTGGCTGAAGTTGATCATGTCGCTGCCACATGCCATCCGTGCGCCCTCGGCGGGTTCGACCCCGGTCTCGGCACGGCCGACGACACCCCAGGGACGGTTGGTGTTGCAAATCGGCGCCCGGTAGTCAGTCGGACTCGGCCGCCC
>CACYCW010000045.1 GCA_902773015.1 uncultured bacterium | reverse complement strand
TGTTTGCCGAGCAGGAGGAGGGTCGGCTTTCCGAAGTGCCGTTCGAGCTCCTCGGCAAGGCGCGGGAGCTGGCGGACAAGCTGGGCGCCAAGGTGGGCGCGGTGCTGATGGGCGACGGCGTCGAGCCGCTAGCGGCGGATCTCTTCGCCGGCGGCGCGGATGTCGTGCACCTCGTCGAGGATCCGGCGCTCAAGGTCTTCCGCAACAAGGCGTATCGTCATGCGCTCGTGGAGTTGGTGAAGGAGTGCCAGCCGCAGATCGTGATCTTCGGTGCGACGCACATGGGGCGCGATCTCGCGCCGTCCGTCGCCTCGGCGCTCCGCTGCGGTCTCACCGCCGACTGCACCGACTTGCAGATCGGCGATTACACCGACAAGAAGACGGGCGAGGAGTTCAAGAACGTCCTCCTGCAGATTCGCCCGGCCTTCGGCGGCAACATCATCGCGACGATCGTGAACCCACGCAACTGGCCGCAGATGGCGACGGTGCGCGAGGGCGTGATGAAGCCGCTTGAACGGAATCCGTCGATGGCCGTTGATGGCGGTCGAGGACAGTCGATGGCCGTCGTTCGCCACCCGGCGCGGCTGGAAGGGGTCGAGATCCCGACGGAGGTCGTCGAGATCGTCCGCCGCGTCTCGTCCGTGAATCTCAAGGGGTCGCGCATCATCGTGGCGGGCGGCGCGGGCGTCGGCTCGCGTGAGAACTTCAAGCTGCTGTACGACCTCGCCGCGGCGCTCGGTGGCGCGGTGGGCGGCTCGCGCGCGGCGGTGGACCTCGGCTACTGCGAGCACGAGCGCCAGATCGGCCAGACGGGCGTCACGGTGCGTCCGGCGCTGATGATCAGCTGCGGCATCTCCGGCGCGGTGCAGCACCTCGCCGGCATGCAGGACTCGCAGAAGATCATCGCCATCAACACCGACAAGGACGCGCCGATCTTCAAGGTTGCGCACTACGGCATCGTCGGCGACCTCAACGTCGTCATCCCGAAGCTCATCAAGGCCATCAGAACGAAAGGAGCATGACCAGATGTCCAAGTGCAGATATCCCGTCGAGCTGATGGATCGTTTCGAGTTCCACAGCTATGGGCATGCCTTGGAGATCCTGATGGAATCTTTTCCCTTGCATTGGCATGATATCTGTCAGGCGCTTGGCAAGTTCCAGGTCACGACCGAAGAACTCCTTGCCGCCGGGGGAAATGAAACGGCGATTCCAAAGAAATTTGACGATGTTCTTTATCCGCTTGGTTGGCGGGAGATCAAGATCACCGGTGACTTGCTGATAAAAATGTATCCCCGCAAAGCGAATCAAAGGGGGCGCTTCTCCGACCGCCCCTTTGACGAAAAGACGATTACGGGCTGGATCGATGGGCATAACATTGACTTTATTCGGGAGAAGGTGGCCTTTGATCTTGAATGGAACAGCAAGGACCAGACGTTCGACCGTGATTTGCTTGCAATGCGCACTTATTTCGACTGTGGCATCATCGATGTCGGTGTTATCGTCACGCGCTCGGAAGAACTAAACGACATATTCAAGGCTTTGAAAACCGACAAGGGCGAGTTACTCATGAAGAAGTATGGCGCGTCTACGACGTGGATGGGCAAGTTGCTGCCGCGCCTGAACAGTCGGCGCAATGGCGGCTGCCCGGTTCTCGCCGTTGGCATCCGCAAGCCATGCGTCGTTGATTGGAGGGCTGAGAAATGACTTCTGCCGAGCAGACTGTGGCCGATTTTATCCGATTTACCGCAGGCAAGAACTATCACACGATTTATGCGGATCCGCCTTGGCGTTTCGCCAATCGCACGGGCAAGATGGCACCAGAACACAGGCGGCTCATGAGATATGCCACAATGGATGTCGAGGAGATCAAGTCCCTCCCGGTTGCATCCGTCGCCGCCGAGAAGTCACATTTGTATTTGTGGGTTCCGAATGCGCTTCTTCCGGACGGTCTTGCTGTGATGAAGGCGTGGGGATTTGAGTACAAGACAAATCTGATTTGGGAAAAGATTCGCAAAGACGGCATGCCGGATGGCCGTGGCGTCGGATTTTATTTCCGAAATGTCACGGAGATGCTTTTGTTCGGCATCAGAGGTGCAAAGAATCGCACATTGGCAAGCGGACGTTCTCAAGTCAATCTCCTGCGGACGGAAAAGCGCGAGCACTCTCGCAAGCCGGACGAATTCGTGAATCTAATTGAAGATTGTTCCTCTGCGCCTCGGCTGGAGATGTTCGCACGCGGCGATCGCGAGGGCTGGGACATGTGGGGCAACCAGGCGACAGATGCCTACGAACCGACGTGGCCGACATACGCCAATCACACAACCGCAAAAGCCAAATCGTAAGACAAGAAGGTGAAGCATGGCAAATTTCTACACCGACAACAAGGACATCGAGAACGTCATTGACGCGCTGGACCTCTCGGAGGTTGCGGCGCTCCTCGAGGAGGACTTCCGCTTCGCGGCGGAGTACGACTTCGCGCCTAAGGACGCTGCGGACGCGATCGACAACTACAAGCGAGCCCTCTCGCTCTGCGGCGACATCTGCGCGAATCGCATCGCACCGACGGCTGAGGAGACCGACCAGGTCGGCAACGTGCTCAACCCCGACGGATCCGTCACCTACACGCCAGGCATCCGCCTCGCAATCAAGCTGCTCGGCGGCTCCGGCCTCATGGGCGCGACGATTCCCTACCGCCTCGGTGGGCTCAACATGCCGTGCGTCGTCCTGACGGCGCTCAACGACATCGTCTCGCGCGCCGACGCCTCGCTCATGAACCTCTTCGGCCTCCAGGGCATCGCCGAGACGATCAACGCCTTCGCGGACGAGGAACTGAAGCAGGCCTACGTGCCGCGTCTCGCGTCCGGCGAACTCACGGGCGCGATGGTGCTCACCGAGCCGGACGCCGGGTCGGATCTCCAGTCCGTCAAGACCTCGGCGCACCAGGATGCGGACGGCAACTGGTTCGTGAACGGCGTGAAGCGCTTCATCACCAACGGCTGCGGTGATGTCCTTATCGTCCTCGCGCGCACCGAGCCTGACACGACCGACGGGCGCGGCCTCAGCTGCCTCCTCGTGGAGAAGGGCCCGTGGATCAAAGTGCGCAGGCTTGAGCACAAGCTCGGCATCAACGGCTCGCCGACGTGCGAGATGGTGTTCACCGAGGCGCCGGCGAAGCTCATCGGCCAGCGCAAGCGCGGACTCATCACCTACATCATGGCGCTCATGAACGGCGCGCGCATGGGAATCGCCGCGCAGTCGACCGGCATCGGCGAGGCGGCCTATCGAGCCGCGCGCGAGTATGCCGCGAGCCGCCGCCAGTTCGGCACGACGATCGACGCGCTCGCGCCGCTGCGCGAAATCCTCTCGACGATGTCCGTCGAGCTGCAGGCCTCCCGCGCGCTCGCCTACTATGCGGCGAAGAACGTCGATCTCGAGGCGGGACTATCGCGCCGCTTCGAGTCGCTGAAGGGTTCGCCGGAGGCTCCGGCCGTGCGGTCGCGCATGAAGCGTCACGCTGCCTTCAACAAGATGCTCACCCCGATGGCGAAGTACTACGGCTCCGAGATGTCGATGCGCAACGCCATGGGTGCCATTTCCGTGCTCGGTGGTTCCGGATACATGAAGGACTATCCCGTTGAGCGCTATCTTCGCGACAGCCGCATCACCACGATCTACGAGGGCACTTCGCAGCTTCAGGTCGTCGCCGCCGTCGGCGGCGTCACGGGCGGCACGGTCAAGGAGGTCGTCGCCGACATCCTCGACGGCATCGAGCTGGACGACGAGCTTGCCGCCGCGCGCGCCGCGATCGATGCGCTGGACATCGACCTCGACGCGGCGATTGAGTTCGTGAAGGGGCGCGAGGACGCGAAAGCCTACCACGATCTCTCCGCTCGCAAGCTCGTCGACGCCGCGATCGCCGTTGTCGTCGGGGCGCTCTTCATTCGACTCGCCGCGAGACTCGGCGACGCGAAGCGTGCGGCCTTACGCCACTGGATCGCGGTCGAATTTCCGCGCGTACGGGCCGGGCTCGAGCAGGTGCGCAGTGGCTATGCCGCGAGTGTCACGGACTTCGAAACCCTTGCGCCGTCGATTCTCTCGGAGGACTGACCGTTAGGATACGCCGTCTCGCGCCCAGGGGGGAAAAGGCGTTCGGATCTCGACCGGGTCACCCGAGACGGGATGACGGAAAGCGGCGGCAAGGGCGTGTAGGCAGTGCCCCCTCTGTCCCTCCACGGCGAAGGCGCCGTAGAGCCGGTCGTTGACAATGTGCAGGCCGGCGAGGGCGAGCTGGGCGCGGATCTGGTGGGTGACGCCGGTTCGGATGGTCACCTCGAGGAGCGTGCGCTCCTCATTCTCGACGGTGACGTGCGCGATTGGCACGAACTGGGTCACGGCGTGAAGCGGATGGAGTCGTGCGGTCATCGCCCGCCCGAGACGATTGTGATGCGCGTCGATCATGCGGCAGTAGTTGAGCGTCGGGTCATGCACGAGATCGTTCTTCAGCGTGCCGCCGATGGCGACGGCCCCCTCGACGAGTGCGAGATAGGTCTTGGTGACCGTTTGCGCGGCGAACTGCTCGCGGAGGTTCTTGAACGCGGCGGCTGTGCGCGCGACCAGCACGAGCCCGGACGTGTCTGCATCAATGCGGTGGACAGCGCCGGCCATAAGCGGGCGGTCGCCGATCTCGCGGCATTCGGGATAGCGGGTGACGACGGCATTCACGAGCGTGCCGGTCTCGCGGCAGGTGAGCGGCTGCACGGGCATGCCGGCTGGCTTGTCGAAGGCGAGAAGGGAATCGTCCTCGAAAATCGGCGGGGGGCATTCCCCTGCAGGCGCGACGATGTTGTCACCGGCCTCGAGCAACTCCAGTACGAGGACAGTCGCGCCACTGCGGAGCTTCAGCCCCTTCGGCACTGGATGTCCGTTGACGAGCACATGCCCCGTAGCAATCGCCTCGCGGACGAATGCACGCGTCGTGCTCGGGAATATCTCGGCAAGCGCGACGTCAAGGCGCACTCCGGACTTCCTGATTATGATGGTCGCGTCAGAGATCATCGCTCCCCACTCCCACCATTCTCCTGTTCACACCTCAATTAACGTCAGTCGTACCGATCCATGAGCGAGGGGGCGATCGGGGCGATGCCCTCCCAGTTCTTGTTCGAGGCCCACGGCAGATCCGTGTCCTCGGCGGTATCGGCTATGCAGCCGGCGAGCGCGGCGAGCGCAAGACCGGCGAGCAGCGACTTAATCAGCGAAGATGATGTCATTCTTGGACAGCTTGGACTGCTCCCATGCGCCGAGGATGTCGCAGATGACGTAGTTCTTGCCCTTGACTTCCTGGCGCAGACGGACGCGACCGACGAATTCGCTGGCAGGGCCCTTGAAGCCATGACGTTTCACACTGAGCTCAATTGCGGGAATCGGCTTCGAGAGATCCTCGCCCTTGAGTTCCTTCATCGCGTCCTCGGTGAACTCGACGACTGCGAACATGTTGTCGTTGTCAGCCTCGACGATCTTGCCCTTGTCGCCGGTCGGGAGCGATTCGACCGCAGTGCCGCTGCCGGCCGATGCAGCGCCACGGCTCTGGATGGAGTCATGCAGGAGCTTCTTCAGCTGTTCGACCAACTTCTGGGACTTCGCGAGCTCCTCCTTCGTCGCCTCCGTCTCGTCCTTCGCCGTCGCGACCTCGTCCTTTAGCGAGGTGATCTCGCCGTTGAGCTCGCCGATCTGGCTCTTGATCTTCGTGATCTGGTTCTCTAGCCCGGTTTTCTCCTCCTCGAGCTTGGCGACCTTTTCCTTCTGCTCCTCGATGGTCACCTTGTCCTGACGGGCCTCCGGCTTGAGCTTATTGATCTCCGCCACGGTGGACTCGAGCTTGCCACGCAGGTCTGCAAGCGCTGCGCGTGTCGTGTTGAGCCGCGACTGCTGGGTCTTCGCGGACTCGAAGAGCTTACTCAGGAGTTCGTCCTCCGTGCCTTTGCCGCTCTTCAGGAACTCGTTGCCGTCCATGACCGGCTTGCCCTCGAAGTCCAGCACGTAGACGGTGCGCAGCTGGGTTTTGTCGGCCTGGTTGTCCCAGTTGTAGGTCTCGAGGTTGGCCTGCTCGAGGGGAGCGGGGTACTCCTGGAGAATGTTCTCCATGTCAGGGGAGTCGACAAGACGGGCTTCGACCGGCGAATTGTCCTTCTTGATCTCGAAGGCAGCGTCCTTCGCGGGGTCGGCCTTTTCAATCGTCTTCGCGATCTTGATGAGATACTCCTCCTGCATTCGATTGCGGTCAGTGAGCTCCGAACGCTTGGCGTTCAGCTGCAATTCGAGATACAGCGCCGCCCCGGCAAGCGCCAAGAAGACATACACGAGAACGTGCAGAACTTTATTCATAGTATTACGGTACCTTTTGAGCTGTCAGTGGGTATGATACACAATTTTTGATTTTTCCGCAAGTGGGTAATCTAAATTTTTGGTAAAATATGCGCCGTGGCATTTGAAGTCAGATTTGAGGATTCGCGCACGCGCGCCCGCGTCGGTCGTCTCACGACCCCGCACGGGGCGGTCGAGACCCCTGTCTTCATGGATGTGGGCACGCTCGGCACGGTCAAGGCGCTGGAGCCCCGCGACCTGGAGGAACTTGGCACCCAGGTCGTCCTCGGAAATACCTACCACTTGCTTCTGAGGCCTGGCGCGGAGGTGATCGCCGCCGCAGGTGGCTTGCATCGGTTTATGCGCTGGGACGGGCCGATTCTCACCGATTCGGGCGGCTTCCAGGTCTTCTCGCTCGCACGGATGCGCCAGATCACCGAGGAAGGCTGCCGTTTCAATTCGCACATTGACGGCCATGAGTTCTTCCTCGGTCCGAAGGAGTCGATGGCGATGCAGCGCGTCCTCGGCAGCGACATCGCGATGGTCTTCGACGAGTGCCTGCCCTACCCCTGCGCCCGGGAGCGTGCCGAGAAGTCGGTGGAGCAGACGCTCCGCTGGGCGCGTCGTTCGAAGGAAGAACCGCACGCCGAAGGGCAGCAGGTCTTCGGTATCGTGCAGGGCGGCATCCACGACGATCTGCGCCGCCATTGCGCGGAAGAGCTTGTCGCAATCGGCTTCGACGGCTATGCCATCGGGGGCGTCTCGGTCGGCGAGCCGGAGGAGTTCATGTACCGCGCGGTCGAGGCATCGGTGCCGTTCCTGCCAAAGGACAGCCCGCGCTACGTGATGGGTCTCGGCGTGCCCCACCAGATGGCCGAGTGCGTCGCGCGCGGGGTGGACATGTTCGACTGCGTGATCCCCACGCGCATCGCCCGCCACGGCACGGCGATCACTCGCCACGGGAATGTCGCGATCAAGGCCGCGAAATGGACGTTCGACCCCGGCCCCGTCGAGGAGGGCTGCGACTGCTACTGCTGCCGGAACTTCTCGCGCTCCTACGTTCGCCACCTCCTCGCATGCGACGAGATCCTGGGGTTGCGACTGCTCACGATCCACAACGTGCGCGCGCTCAACCGTTTCATGGAGGAGATGCGGTCCGCCATTGCGGGCGGCACCTTCTCCGAATGGAAGGAACAGATCAGAAAGGAAACAACGAACAATGAATGACGCAATCATGCTTTGCGACGTCGCGCCCGCCGCGCCTGCGGTGACCGCAGCTCCCGCCTCCCCGGCCGCCACCACGACCGTTCCGGCCGACGCCCCTGCCGCGGGAGCACAGCAGCCTGCCGGTGGCGGAATGGGAATGCTTGTGCCGATGCTCCTCATTCTCGCGATTTTCTACTTCATGATGATTCGCCCGCAGCAGCGCAAGGAAAAGGAGCGCCGCAAGATGATCGAGGAGCTCCGCGCTGGCGCGAAGATTGTCTTCGCCGGCGGACTCATGGGCACGATCCAGGAGGCGACCGGGCAGACCTTCAAGGTCGAAATCGCCCCGGGCACGGTGATTGAGATCGCCCGCAGCAGCGTGTCCGGAGTGGTTCCCCCTGAGGAGCCGAAGAAATAGTCTCCCGTGTCCCTCGCACGCGGCAAGTACGGCATCGAATACAACCCGAGGCAGGCGGAGCGCGAGCCCTCTGGCCTCAGGTTTGTGATTGCCGTCGTTGCGCTCGTCGCACTCATCTCGTTCATCGCGACGCTCATCGGCCGCTATCGGGCGCGCGAGGAGGAGCAATTGGGGATATTGCCTTTCCCCGTGCCTGACACGCCCGCTTCCGTACCCGACGCACTGCCCGTCGCGAGCAACCGTCCGCCTGTGGCGCCACTCGCGCCGCAGCCGCCACCGGTTGTCGGCAAAGACTCGCTCTCGCGTCGGCCCGTCAAGCTGCGCAACCTGCTGATGCGCCTCGAGGAGGCGGAGCGCCGAGGGGATGTGGAGATGGCCGTGACGACCATCGAGACGATTCGCGCACTCCCAGGCTCCCCCGCGGCGGATATCGACGATGCGCTTGCGCGCCGGCTTGGCGTGCTCAACGTCCGCCGACTCTTCGTCTTCCGCAACGCCCAGTGGGTGCGCGAGATCACGGTCAAGCGCGGCGACTCGGCCTCGCGCATCGCCGCCGAGAACGGCTCCACGCTCGCCTCGCTCGATCGGTTGAACGGCGGGCGCCTCGAGAAGGTGGTGATTGGACGCAAGCTGTTCGTGCTCAACCACCCGCGGTTCAATCTCGTCATCCACCGCCGCTCTCGCACGGCCGACCTGTCGCTGAACGGTAAGTTCTTCAAGCGCTACGACCTCGTCGGCGACGTGTCCGGAGCCGCGGGGGCATACGAGCTGCCGCAGCGACTGCGCGGCTTCTGGGCCGAGCGCGGAGTCCAGTGGAAGCCAGCCGACCGCGCGGAGCTCGAGATGCTCCTGCCCGTCGGCGCCCCCGTCCTCGTCTCCGAGATGTGATTTCTTCCATCTCAACCCCTCAACATCTCAACGTCTCAACATCTTTTCACATGACCACCGTCACGAAAACCGTCAAGTTTGACGCCGCGCACCTTCTCACCGACCACGCGGGGCACTGTAAGAACCTCCACGGCCACACCTACCGGGTGAACATCACGGTCGCGCAGCCGGACTGCGATCCCCATGACATGGTGATCGACTTCAAGGAACTCAAGCGCATCGCCATCGAGGTCATCTGCGACCCGTGCGACCATGCGTTCATCTACAACACCACCTCTCCCGTCGAACGAGAGATCGCTGCCGTCGTCGAGAAGAACGGCCTGCGCACATGCCCCCTCCCGTTCCGCTCGACCGCCGAGAACCTCGCGCGCCACTTCTACGGACTCCTTGCCGAGCGCATCCCCGGCCTCGCCGCCGTCCAGGTGATGGAAACCGAGGACAGTTACGCGGAGTATCGTCCATGAGAATCACCGGTGGCGCGTTCGGTGGCCGTCTCCTCCGTGTGCCGCGGTCGGATGCCATCCGCCCGACGCAGGATCGCGTGCGGGAGGCGCTCTTCAGCATCATCCAGTGCGAGCTCGCCGACGCCGACTTCCTCGATCTCTTCGCCGGTTCGGGCGCCGTCGGAATCGAGGCGCTCTCGCGCGGCGCGCGTACGGCGACCTTCGTCGAGTCGAACCGACGCCATGCGACGATTCTCCAGGCCAACCTCTCCAGCCTCAACGTCTCAACGTCTCAACGTCCCAATCCCTCAACCCTGATTGTTTCCGACTGCTACCGCTGGATTGCGGGCTACGCCGGCCCCGGCTTCACGATCGGCTTCGCCGACCCTCCCTATGCGCTTGGCGAGTCGCGCGGCTATGCGAGCGTGCTCGCCACGCTCGCCACGCGCGGCGTGATTCGTCCCGGCGGACTCTTCATCGCGGAGATGACCGCCGTCCAGCACGCCGAGGAGACACCCGGTTGGGAGCTTCTCCGCGATCGCACCTACGGTAAGACCCGCCTCTGCATCTGGCGTCTTCAGTCCCCGACAGGTCGTGTGATACAATAAAGGCATGAGAAACCATTTGCCCACCTCTGTTTCGTATACAGTTTATTCTTATTCAACACTGAGAAAGGCAGTCATGACACGTCAAAAGGGAATTATGGTCGCCCTGCTGGTCGCCGCTGCGGCGGCGAATGCCGCGAGTCCGCTCTACGAGGACCGCTGGTTCTACTCGTCCCACGCTTTCGAGGGCGAGAGGAACTTCGCTTTCTACCGCGACCTCATCGCCACGGCCTCCACGAACGGCTACAACGGGCTTCTTCTCGCTAGAGGCCTTGAGGGATGCGGTTCCTGGGGCGCGGCCAAGCGCGAGTCCTTCCTCCGGCTCAAGGCACTCTGCGACAAGAGCGGAATCGAGATTATCCCCGTCATCTGGTCGGTCGGCTACGGAACGATGATCGGCCGAGATCTCGAGCTCGTGGAGTCCATGCCGGTCTCGGGAATCCCTTATGTGGCGCGGAACGGAAAGGGCTCGTTCGCCCTCCAGTCGATCGACTTCCCCAACGGCGACTTCGAGAGCTTCGACGCGTCCCGCAACCGCTTTAGCCACTGGTCCAGCGATCTGCCGGGAAGCATCTCCTTCGTGGAGACCAACGTCGCGCACAGCGGAGTCGCGTCGATTCGTTTCGAGCCGGACCCCGACAAGGGCAAGTACGCCCACGCCCGACTCTCCCGCACCGTCTCCGTCAGGCCCGGCCACCGCTATCGCGTCACGGCTTTCGTCCGCGCCGACGAAATCCATCCCGGCGGGTGCCTCCGCGCCCAGGTGTATTCCAAAGGCGCTCGTGATGCCATCGCCGCGAGATCGATCGACGGACTTGAGGCGAAGGAGGGGTGGCGCGGCATCTCGCTCGAGTTCAACGCGGGGGAGGCGACGGCGGTGACGCTCTGGATCGGCACCTGGGGCGCCCGCAGCGGCAGGTTCTGGATCGATGACTGCCTTATCGAGGAGGCCAGTCTCCGTGAGGTGTGTCGGCGTGAGGGGACGCCCTTCGTCGTGCGGGGCGCTGCGTCGGGTCGCGTCTACTCGGCGGGGCGCGACTATGAGCTGCCGCGCGTGCGGATGCCGAATGGCGGCGACATCTCCTTCGCCATCCCGAAGGGTAGCGCGATCAAGGAGGGCGAGAGCCTCCTGGTTGACGCCTACATCCCGTCGCGCAGCGGGCCGAATGACCAGTGGTCGACGTGCATGAGCGATCCGCGTCTTTACGAGCTGTTCGGGCGGTCGGCCGAGGCGATGATGAGCCTCTTCGCGCCGCGCAAGTGGTTCCTCTCGGTGGACGAGGTGCGCAACGGCAACACGTGTCCGCTCTGCACGGCGCGCGGCACCGACATGGCGCACATCTTCGGCGCTTCGGTCACGCGGATGCACGGGATCATCAGGCGGGTTCGCCCGGATGCCGTCGTCTACGCCTGGAGCGATATGCTTGACCCCAACCACAACGCCCACGACAACTATTACGGCACGAAGGGCACATTCGCGGGAGTCTGGAACCTCATCCCGAAGGATATCGTGATCTGCTGCTGGTATCGGGCCCGACGCGACAGGTCGCTGCCGTTCTTCACGGGTCTCGGGTTCCGCGTGATGGGCGCGGGATACTACGACTACGATGGGGATGACATCGGTCCGGATCGTCTCTGGATCGAGTCGCTGAATCGCACACCCGGCGCGACGGGGCTCATCTACACAACGTGGTGCGGCAAGTACGCCCTCCTGCCGGCCTTTGGGCGGATGCTTGTCGAGGAAGGCCGCCCCATGGCCGCGAGCCCCCGCCGCCACCCCTGAGCGGTGCGACAAGGGATCATCTTGTCGGTTCACCGCAAGCTCCTGGTAGTAGCGAGGCTTCTTCACCGCGTCGAACCAGTACTGCACCGCGTCGAACGAATCGCGCCAACCGTTCTCGTCCGTCCAACCCGCCGCCCTTAACGCAGGGTCGATCAGCTCAAGTCTTGTCTGCGCCTCGTTCATTTTCTACTGCCCATTGCATTCCAAGCACAAATATGATATAATGTAGCGCGTTTGAACTACAAAGGAGTTTCTTATGGCTACATCAACACTACAGATTCGGGTCGATTCCAATCTCCGGAAGGAGGCGGACGAGTTGTTCGCCCTCGCCGGGCTCG
>CACYCW010000044.1 GCA_902773015.1 uncultured bacterium | reverse complement strand
GTGCTGGCGCGGGAGCGCGCAGGCGGCTACCTTGGCGGCACGGTGCAGGTGGTTCCGCACATCACGAACGAAATCAAGGCGGCGATTCATGCAGCAGGCGAGCACGGCACGGACATCGTCCTTTGCGAGATCGGAGGCGTTTCGGGCGACATCGAATCGCTGCCGTTCCTTGAGGCGGCGCGGCAGTTTCGGTTTGAAGAGGGCGCGGAGAACACGTGCTTCGTGCATTTGACGCTTGTTCCCTATCTGAAGGCGGCGGGCGAGTTGAAGACGAAGCCGTCCCAGCATTCCGTCGGACAGCTTCGCGCGATCGGCATCATCCCCGACATTCTCGTCTGCCGCACTGAGATGCCGATTCCCGAGGAACACAAGCGGAAGCTCGCGCTCTTCTGCAACGTGCAGCGGGAGCGCGTCATCGAGGAGCAGGACGTGACGGACTCGGTCTATGCCATCCCGCGTCAGCTTCGCCAGCAGGGGCTCGACGAGCAGGTGCTGCGCCAGCTGCGCTTGGACGTCTGGCCGATCAAGCACACGATTTGGGATTCGCTCGTTCGGAAGGCGACGGAGCCGAAACGCAAATGCACCATTGCGCTTGTCGGCAAGTACATGGCGATTCGCGATGCCTACAAGAGCGTCCACGAGGCCTTGCAGCACGCCGGCATGGCGAATGACGCGAAGGTGGAAGTGAAGTGCATTGAGTCCGAGGAGTTGGAGGGATCCGATAGGGGCGGCCCGAGCGAGGCTTCAGCCGGTAGGGGCAGGACTCCGGCCTGCCCGCCGGGTCTAGAAGGCGTCGACGGAATCCTGGTGCCGGGGGGATTCGGTGCGCGGGGCGTCGCCGGCAAATGCGCGGCGATTCGGTATGCGCGGGAGAAGAAGATTCCGTTTCTGGGCATTTGTCTCGGCATGCAGTGCGCCGTCATCGAGTTTGCGCGTGATGTCGTTGGCTGGGCGGACGCGAATTCGACGGAGTTCGACGAGAAGACAACGCATCCGGTCATCGACTTGATGGATGAGCAGCGCGGCGTGACGGCGAAGGGCGGCACCATGCGGCTCGGGGCGTATCCGTGCGTGTTGGATGGTGGCTCGAAAGCTGCGAAATTGTATGGGTGCAAGGTGGGACGAAAGGGACAAGTGGGAAAGATGAGACGTGGCGCGGACAGTTTGGAGATCAGCGAGCGCCACCGCCATCGGTATGAGTTTGCCGCGGAAGGTGAAATGCGCGAGACGATAGAAAAGGCCGGCTTGAAAGTCGTCGGTCTCTCGCCGGACGGGAAGCTGGTGGAGATGGTTGAGCTGCCTGGACATCCATACTTCGAGGCGTGCCAGTTTCACCCCGAATTCAAGTCTCGCCCGACCGCGCCGCATCCGCTCTTCCACGGCCTCGTCAAGGCGGCGCTGCAGCAGCGGAGTCGAAAGACCATTGCCAAGTAATGTCGCAAAGTTGGGGATGGCCAAGTTGAGAGAGGGATTACCCTCTCTCATGATGGACGCACGAATGGTGGGGGCCGACTTTGGCCAAGTCGCCGTTTGGTAGGGGCCGCCGAGACGTCGGCCCCTACCACAATGGGCATGCCAGAGCATCGCTTCGCGACTCGCGCGCGCGGGACGCGAAAGGTGTAAAACCTTTTACAGAGCGTTACAGAAAATGTAATGAGAGGGAGGGAAATGGGCTGAAGACACTGATTGTGCGATGAATTTGATGGTGTGGCACGGAAATTGCTAAGCGGTTTCCGATGAAACGTGAAGATATCAAGTCCATCCTTTTGATCGGGGCGGGGCCGATCGTCATTGGGCAGGGATGCGAGTTCGACTACTCCGGCGTGCAGGCGGTGAAGGCGCTGAAGGGCGAGGGTTATCGCGTTGTGCTGGTCAATTCGAATCCAGCGACGGTGATGACGGATCCCGACCGGGCCGATGCCACCTACATCGAGCCGCTGACAGTCGATTCGCTTACGACCATCATTGAGAAGGAACGTCCCGATGCGCTCTTGCCGACGCTGGGCGGGCAGACGGCGCTCAACCTTGCGATGGAATTGCACCGCGCGGGCATGCTGGCGAAGTTCGGCGTGGAGATGATCGGCGCAAATGCGGACGCCATCGACCGCGCCGAGGACCGCAATCTCTTCAAGGCGGTGATGACGCGGCTCGGACTCGACCTGCCGCGTTCCGGGAGCGCCCATTCGCTTGAAGAGGCGAAGGCGATTGCCGACAAGATCGGTTCATGGCCGCTCATCATCCGTCCAGGCTTCACGCTCGGCGGCACGGGCGGTGGCATCGCGCACGACGCCGCGGAGTTTGAGACGATCGTCTCTGGTGGCCTTGCCGCGTCTCTCAATCACGAGGTTCTCGTCGAGGAATCGCTCATCGGATGGAAGGAGTTCGAGATGGAGGTGATGCGCGACAAGGCGGGCAACGCCGTCATTGTCTGCTCCATCGAAAATCTCGACCCGATGGGCGTGCATACGGGCGATTCCATCACTGTCGCTCCGATCCAGACGCTGACGGACCGCGAGTATCAGGCGATGCGTGATGACTCAATCGCCGTTCTTCGCGAAATCGGCATTGAGACGGGCGGCTCCAACGTGCAGTGGGCGGTCCATCCGCAGACAGGGCGGCGGATTATCATTGAGATGAACCCGCGCGTATCGCGCTCCTCAGCGCTTGCATCGAAGGCGACGGGCTTTCCCATTGCGAAAATCGCCGCGCTCCTCGCCGTCGGCTACACGCTGGACGAGCTCAAGAACGACATCACGCGCGTGACGCCCGCTTGCTTCGAGCCTGCGCTCGACTATGTGGTCGTCAAGATGCCGCGCTTCGCCTTCGAGAAGTTCCCTGGTGCGGACGCGCATCTTGGGACGCAGATGAAATCCGTCGGCGAGGCGATGGCGATCGGACGCACCTTCAAGGAGGCGTACCGCAAGGCGCTTCGCTCGGTCGAGGTCGCCGATCCTCTCAAGTATCATGATGTCTCCACCTTCGATCCCTGGTTCAAGCGGCAGCTTGAGGAGATGGACGCCTACGAGAAGTGGCTCGTGACGCTTGTTCCTGGCGAGGTGACGCCTGAGATCCTTCTTCAGGCGAAGGCGATGGGTTTCAGCGACCGCGAGCTCGCCAAGGGGTGGGGCGTTGAGGAGGGCGCCGTGAGGGCGAAGCGCCTGGAGATGGGCATTCGGCCGATCTTCGGCGTCGTCGACACCTGCGCAGGCGAATTCAAGGCGGTGACGCCGTATTATTATTCGAGTTACTGTCTCGGAGACAGCCGATTGCAATCGAGCGCCGTCGACAGCCGTCGACAGCAACCGACTTCGCGCAACGCTGCGCCTCGGCGCAAGATCATGGTTCTGGGCGGCGGGCCAAACCGCATCGGGCAGGGCATCGAGTTCGACTGGTGCTGCTGTCATGCGGCATTTGCGCTTCGGGCGCGCGGCTGCGAGGTGGTGATGGTCAACTCCAACCCTGAGACGGTCTCGACCGACTACGACACCTCCGACCAGCTCTATTTCGAGCCTCTCACGTTCGAGGACGTGATGGAGATCTACGAGCACGAACACTGTGACGGCGTCATTGTCCAGTTCGGGGGACAGACCCCGCTCAACCTCGCCCAGCGACTCAAGGCGGCGGGTGCGAATGTGATCGGCACCTCGCCGGACGACATCGACCGCGCCGAGGACCGCGACTTCTTCCGGGCGCTCGTCGACGAGGTCGGCATGCGCCAGCCGCCGAGCGGGATCGCGCACACGGTCGACGAAGCGCGGCGAATTGCGGAGACGATCGGCTATCCCGTCCTGGTGCGCCCGAGCTTCGTCATCGGCGGACGCGGCATGGCGATCTGTCAGGACGAAGGCGAGCTGCAGAAGTACGTCGGCGAGGCGGCCGAGGCCTCGGAGGGACGTCCCATTCTCGTCGACAAGTTCCTGGAGCACGCCATCGAACTCGACGTCGACTGCGTCTCTGACGGCGAGACAACGGTGATCGGCGCGATCCTCGAGCACATCGAGCCGGCGGGCTGCCATTCGGGCGACTCGGCGAGCGTGACGCCGCCTGTTTCGCTCTCGCCCGAGACCCTTGCGGAGATTCGCGCCTACGCCCACATCTTCGCGCGGCGACTGCGGGTGTGCGGGCTCATGAATCTGCAGCTGGCGGTGGTTGGCGGCATCCTTTTCATGATCGAGGTGAACCCGCGGGCGTCGCGGACGGTGCCGTTCGTCTCGAAGGCGATCGGTCTCTCGCTTGCTGGCGTGGCGGCGCGCTGCATGGCGGGTGAGAAGCTCGCCGACATCGGCTTCACGCATGAGATCGCGCCGCGGTGCGTCTGCGTGAAGGAGGCCGTCTTCCCGTTCGCGCGCTTCCCGGGCGCGGACATAACACTCTCGCCTGAGATGCACTCGACAGGCGAGGTGATGGCGATGGATCGGGATGGCGACCTCGCGTACCTCAAGAGCCAGACGGAGGCAGGCACGCCCATTCCGAGCGGTGACTTCATCTTCGTTGCGATTCCGCGTGACCGTCAGGACGCCGCGCTCCGGCTCATCGCCGCGCGGGAGACGAAGTGGATCGTGGATGTCAACCATTCCGATCTGCAGCTTCGTTCCGCAGCAGTTGCGAATGGCATTCCCGTGACGACGACGCTCGCCGGGTTCCGCGCTTCGATCTGTGCACTGGCCGACGAGGAGGCAGTCAGCCGGTCGGTCCCGATTGCGCTGCAGGACTACGCGAAGGTCTGAAGGGTCAATTCTCGCAGCCCGCCAGTCGTCACGGTGCACGCGTTGACTCGGAGTGCCGCGATTTGGTACAATACACGTCATGAAAGAGGTGCAACGAGAAAGGCCCGTGAGGGTGTTCGTCGTTTCGATTGCGCTTGCCGTGTCGCTGCCGGCACTGGCGGGGGCTGTGCGGGACGACATGCGCTCACCGGCGCCAGGAGACGTGTGCCTCGATGGTTTTCCGGCGCGAAAGATGAGCGCGCTCTTCGAGCAGCGGCTCTGACATGCTCGCGAGCGAGCCGGGCGAGGAATTCTCCATCTGGTTATGAACATGAAAAGACAATACGCTCTGACACTCTCCATTTCCCTCTCTCTCCTCGCGGCGATTCCGGCGCGGGCGGAGGCCCTCCGGGTGCGGATGGCACCGGGAGAGCACTGGTGGGGGCTTTGCAACAACTTCGGTTGCGAGATGCCGTTCACGGCGACGACGAAGTTCTCCTGCGACCTGCGGACGAACAACTACGCCCACCAGTCGCTCTCGCTGCTCTGCTCCGACCAGGGGCGCGTCATCTGGTGTGATGAACCGATCGCGGCGGACATCGCGGACGGCGTCATCAACCTCGTGTCCGACCGCGGCGCGATCACCGTCGAGTCGGCCGGGCGGACGCTGGCCGAGGCGTTTCGCCACGCCGTGCGCGAGCACTTCCGGCCGTCAGGCGAGGAGCCGGAACTCCTCTACTTCTCGGCCCCGCAGTACAACACCTGGATCGAGCTCACCTATCACCAGAACGAGAAGGACATCCTCGCCTACGCGAAGTCGATGATCGACCACGGGCTGCCGCCGGGCATTTTCATGATCGACGACACGTGGCAGCTCGGCTACGGCACGTGGGAGTTCGACCCGCGGCGCTTCCGCGACCCGAAGGGCATGATGGACAGACTGCACACGATGGGCTACAAGGTGCTGCTCTGGATGTGCCCGTTCGTGTCGATGGACACGCCCGAGTACAGGCGGCTCCAGTGGGCGTCGAATCCCGATGACGTGAAGGGTTGGCCGACGCGCGGCGGCCTGCTGATGTCCTCCCGCAAACCCGGTCGCGCCGACGTGCCGCCGGCCGCACGGATCGACTGGTGGAACGGCACCTCGGCGATGCTCGACCTGACGCATCCGAACGCGGTCGCATGGTTCACCGAGCAGCTCGACCGCCTCTGCCGCGACTACGGGGCCGACGGATTCAAGTTCGATGGCGGCGGCATCGGCTTCTATGCTGGAACCGTCGCGCCCGAGGGCTCGCCGCGGCGCACTTACGCTCACGATCCGAACGCGTCGCCTGCCCGCCAGAGCGCCCTCTACGGTGAGTTCGCGCTGAAGTACAGGGGCAGCGAGTATCGCAACGGCTTCGGCTTCGCCGGCAAGCCCGTGATCATGCGCCTACACGACAAGGCCCACACATGGCAGGCGGTGCGCCGCCTCATCCCAGACATGCTTGCGGCCGGCTTCGTTGGCTGTCCGTTCATCTGTCCGGATATGGTCGGCGGCGGCTCGTGGACGGCCTTTCTGCCCGGTGCGCCGTTTTCCCAGGAGCTTTTCGTGCGCTCGGCCCAGGTGCAGGCGCTCTGTCCGATGATGCAGATATCCGCCTCTCCCTGGCGCTATCTCGACGCGTCGCACCAGAAGGTCTTCTCCCAGTCCGTTGCGCTTCGCCAGCGCTTCGCTCCGAAGTTCGTCGAGCTCGCGCGCCGCGCCGCGCGCGATGGTGAGCCGATGATGCGCAACCTCGAGTACGCCTATCCTGGACAAGGCTATGCCGAGGTGAAGGACGAGTTCCTGATGGGTGAGGACCTCCTGGTCGCGCCGTGCGTCATCGAGGGCCAGAGCGAGCGCGAGGTGATCATCCCGCCCGGGGAGTGGCTCGCGGACGACGGCAGCCGGGTCAGCGGTCCGACGCGGGTCATCGTGAAGACGCCGATCGAACGCCTGCCGCATTTCGTCCGCCAGTGATTCGATTCTGGCCAATGCGTCAAGACAGGGAAAGGGAGAGACAGTGCTGGTTGAGACAGTTCCGAACTATGCGGCGATGAGCTCCGTCGGCGCATCCATCATCTATGCGGACGCGATGCGCAAGCTCACGCGCGGCGAGCGCTACAACCTGGGGCTCGCGACGGGCAACACGATGATCACGCTCTACGCCGAGCTCGCGGCGAAGTTCAACGCCGCGAAGGCCGATCTCTCGCTCCTCTCGACATGGAACCTCGATGAGTACGCGAGCGATGGCCACACGCCCGTCCCTCACGAGCATCCGCTCTCCTACTGGCGGTACATGCACGAGATGCTCTTCTCCAAGCTCGATCCCGAAAGGGGCTTTCGCGAGGATAACGCGCACTTTCCAGATCCGGCCGCCACCGATGCCTACGATCCCGCGATTGCGGCCGCCGGTGGCCTCGACCTGCAGCTCCTGGGCATCGGGTTCAACGGCCACATCGCCTTCAACGAGCCGATGCGCGAGGACGAGATATCCGTCGATGCCTTCGGACGCCTCCCGACGCGCGTCCTGCCGCTTTCGCCGGAGACCATCGCCCAGAACACCGCGGTCACGGCCGGCGGCGACGCCTCCATCGTGCCGCGTTTCGCCGCGACGATGGGCATGGCGCCGATCCTCGCCGCTCGCAAGTGCCTGCTGCTTGCCTGCTTCGCGGAACAGGAGAAGCCTCTCCGCGACATCTTCGCAAGGGGCGCCCCGACGCCGTTCCTCCCAGCCTCCTATCTCTGGCGGCACCCTGACTATCACCTCGTCTACACGGCGGACAAGATCAGCCTTGGCGACTGAAGGCGAGACGCACCGAGTCGGTTCATGCTGGATTTCAAGGGAATAGCGGTTCACTACGGACATCAGGATGTCCTGACCGACGTCACCTTCCGCATTAACAAGGGAGATCGCGTCGGCGTGGTCGGCCCGAACGGCAGCGGCAAGTCGACGCTCTTCCGCATCGTTCTCGGCGAGATGTCCACCGACCGCGGCGAGCTCGTCATTGAGTCGAACCCGCGCATCGGCTGGACGCGGCAGAATCCCGAGCCGGACACGCCGGATGAGTCGCTGCTCGAGTACGCGATGCGCGGAATCCCCGGGCTTTCCGAGATGGAGGTGCGCATCCACGAGCTGGAAGACCAGCTCTCGACGACCGTCGACGGCGCCCGCCAGCAGGCGATGCGTGAACTCGGCGACCTCCAGACGCGCTTTGAGCACCTGGGCGGCTATGACATCGAGACGCGCGTGAAGATCGCGCTCGGCGGCCTCGGCTTCACCGTCGAGGAGTTCGAGAAGCCGTTCGCCGCGTTCTCAGGCGGCTGGCGCATGCGCGCGGAGCTCTCTCGTGTGCTCGCCTCGAAGCCCGACCTCCTCCTCCTCGACGAGCCGTCGAACTACCTCGACCTGCCGGCCGTGGACTGGCTGCAGAAGTTCCTCAAGGCCTACGACGGCACGCTCATGCTCATCTCGCACGACCGCTATCTCCTGCGGACGTTGACGAGCATCATCGTCGAGGTGGACGCCGGCACCGCCACGCGCTACGAGGGCGACCTCGACTACTACCTGCGCGAGCGCGAGGTGCGCTACGAACACCTCAAGGCGGCGAAGGAGAACCAGGACCACCACCGCGAGCAGCTGCAGCGTTTCGTCGACCGCTTCCGTGCGCAGGCGACGAAGGCCGCGCAGGCGCAGTCGCGGCAGAAGCTCATCGACAAGATCGACGAGGCGCGCATCGTGCTGCCGCGGCGCTACACGAACTCCGGACGGCTGCGCCTCGCCGAGCCCCCGCCCTCGGGCATCGAGATGTTCCGCTGTGCGAACCTCGGCTTCTCCTACGATGGCGTGAAGAAGGTGTTCGAGGGCCTCGAGTTCAACATCTCCCGCGGCGACAAGGTCGCCCTCATCGGCTACAACGGCCTCGGCAAGCCGACGCTCATGCGCATCATCGCCGGCACGCGCACGCCGACCGAGGGCAAGGCGGTCCTCGGGCACAATGTCGTCACCGGCTACCTCAGCCAGGAGTTCGCCGAGACCATCCCGCCCGACGTGACCGTCTACCGCAACGCGAAGAACGCCTGGGATGCGCACGGAGGCGGACCGGAGAAGGTGTTTCGCAACCAGCTCGGCGCGTTCGGGTTCGACGAGAACGACGTGGAGAAGCCCGCGGGCGTCCTGTCGGGTGGCGAGAAGATCCGCCTCGCGTTCCTGCGCCTCTTCCTCACCGCGCCGAACTTCCTTCTGCTGGACGAGCCGACGACCCACCTTGACCTGGACGGACGACGGCTCCTTCAGGATGCCCTCCAGAAGTACCGTGGCACGATCCTGCTAGTCTCGCACGACATCGACTTCGTGAGAGCGGTGGCGACGAGCGTCCTTGAGATCACGCGCGAGGGCATCCGCCAGTTCCCCGGTGGCTACGACTACTATTGCGAGAAGCGCGCCGCCATCGACGGCAACCGGCGGCAATCGGCGGCGGTCGGCGGTTCCCGTGAGCCTGCGCCGGCGGCAGCCGCCGGCGCTCCGCCGCTCTCCAAGCGCGAACTGCGCCAGCAGCGGGCCGCCGAGCGCGCGAAGATCGCGCCGCGCATGAAGGCTCTGAAGCAGCGCGTGGCGACGGCCGAGCAAAAGATCGACGAGTTGCAGAAGGAGCTCGATGCCGCCTCGGCGGAACTCTTCAACCCGACGCCGACGACTGATTTCGCGGAGGCCAACCGCAAGGTGCGCACGCTGCAGTTCGAGATCGACCGCTATACGGCCGACTGGGAAGAGGCCGCCACCGAGCTCGAGCAGCTCTCGCCCGCCGCCTCCTAAGCTCGAGATGCGGTTGCCAAGGGTATGTGGATTTTGGTATATTGCCCGGTGAAGCCAAAGGAAGTGGATCGGTGATTCACATGCAAGCGGAGGACCAGACATGAGAACCCCAGATGACAAGCGCGTCACGCTGACCTTCTACTCGTATCCGACGAAGCGTCTCACGATGAGGTGGAAGGCGAAGGTGACGTTCGAGCCGGGATCCGTGGATGACTCGCTGGCGACCGTCACCCTCGTCGATGGCGAGGAGACGCCCGTCCCGCGGGCGTGGTTCGAGGTCGCCGGACAGAGAATCGACATCCGCGACGGTCGCGGTGAGCTGCGCTGCGGTGATTTCGTCAAGGGCAAGCACGAGACGCCGATCTGGGTCCATCGCAAGGGCATGCTGCCGATCCCCGGCGCGCTGACGTTCGAGTAACCGAGGAAGGGGGACCGATTATGACGGACAAGGAATGGTTCGAGCTGGTGAAGTCGGAGACGGACGAGGGCTGGAAGCTCGTCTGGGAACGGGTAATCGCACCCGAGTCCCGCAGCCAGCGATCGGCGGAACTGATGCGCAGGTACTCGATTACCGACGGCGACCTCATGGGCATGCTTTACGATGAGATGATCGCCCGCCGCAAGATCGACCTCTATCGTGGCGAGGGGAGCTTCGAGGGCTGGCTGCGTCGCTATGTGCGCGGATTCATCCTCAACGCAGACCCGAACAAGCACGGCGAGATCTCCATCGAGGGCGCGCACGCGGACGCCGAGTCCGGCGACGAGGCGATGGCGATTCCAGTCAATGACCGCCAGGTGGTGATGCGCGAGGTGTGGGACATGACGCACCGCTGCTTCCAGGATCTATGGTCGTCCGATCCCGAGCGCGCATACATCCACATCCTCAAGACCCGGTTCCACCTCTCGAGCGAGGAGATCAAGGACTTCCTTGACGTCTCGTCCGCCGCGAACGTCGACCAGATCTTCTCCCGCAGCGTGAAGTACATGCGCGAGGCCTGGCCGCGGCTCGAGCGCCAGCGCGTGCACATGGGCTGATACGCCCAGCAGCACCGTCGCATTTTTGATATAATATTCAGCCAAGACTTCAGAAAGGAGAGTAAGATGTCCCTTAACATCGTGAAGGAAATCGACAATCGCGTGAAGATCAGGAACGTCCTGATGAGCGTGAGCGACAAGACAGGCCTGGAGACGTTCGTCCCTGCGCTCGTCAAGGCCTGCCCCGGCGTGCGCATCTATTCCACGGGTGGAACCTATGCGAAGGTGAAGGAGATCCTTGGCGAAGGCGCCGCGGGAACGCTTGTCGCGGTCTCCGACTACACCGGCCAGCCCGAGATGCAGGGTGGCCTCGTCAAGACGCTCGACTTCAAGATCTACCTCGGGCTCCTCTCCGAGACCTACAACGACGCGCACCAGGCCGATCTGAAGCGACTTGACGCCCAGCCGATCGACATGGTCGTCGTGAACCTCTATCCCTTCCGCCAGACCGTCGCGAAGCCCGACGTGACGCCTGAGATGGCGCGCACGAACATCGACATCGGCGGTCCTTGCATGGTGCGCGCCTCGGCGAAGAACTACTTGCGCGTCGCCTCGGTCACCGATCCGCTCGACTACGGCGCGATCGCCACCGAGCTTGCCGACAAGGGCGGCACGATCGGTCTCGACACGCGCTTCCGCCTGATGAAGAAGGCGTTCGCCCACACCGCCGAGTATGATACGGCGATCTCCGCCTTCTTCACCTCGCGCACGTGGGCAGAAGTCGACGCGACCTACGTGAAGAAGTCCTGAGACTCCCTCAATGATCTTCGAGGCATTTAGGCGGATGCGCGAGGAGCGGCCGTTCTCGGCCGCTTTCCTCGTGACGAGTGGTGACCTCGCCCTTCCCATCACGTGGAAGCAGTTCACCGACGACATCGACATCGTCGTCCACCTGATCCGCACCTACGCGCCGCGAGCGAAGATCGGCATCCTCGGCGAGAACTCCTACGAGTGGATGGTGGCGCATGCCGCATGTCTCTTCTCGGGCGCCGTGGCGGTGCCGGTGGACACGAATCTCAGTCCCCAGGAGATCGCCGAGCGCCTGCGCAGCGTTGGCGCCGCGGCGCTCGTTCACTCATCCCTTTACGAGGAGCAGGCGCGAGAGGCCGGGCGGCTCACCCCAGGCATGGTCGTGGCGGGCTTCGGCACGATTCGCACGGAACGCTTCCTCGACAAGCTACGCAGCGCCTTCGGGTTGGGGGACAGCGTCTGGCGGCAGAGGCATCTCGAGCTGGACGAGGACTCGACGGGTGAGCCGCAGACCTCGATGATCGTGTTCACGTCGGGGACGACGTCGACGCCGCGCGGGGCGGAGCTGACTTTCCGTGGCCTTGAGTCCGCCGTCGAGGCGTGGGCGCGGGCCTTGCCGATGAAGCCGGGCGAGCGGTCGCTCATGCTGCTGCCGCTTCACCACATCTTCGGCATCTGCACCACCTACCTGATGCTTGCGCATGGCGTGGCGCTCGGGGTGTGTCCGGATTTCCGCCGCATCTACGACGCCTTCGAGCGCTTCCGTGTGAACTACGCCTTCCTCGTGCCGGCGCTCGCGGAGATCCTGGCCCAGAAGATCCAGCAGCGCGGAGACTCCGCCGAGGCGGCGTTCGGCAAGCCTATCGACTGGATTCTCTCCGGCGGCGCGGCCATGTCTCGCCTCACCTACGAGCATCTCACTTCGCTCGGCATCCGCACCCTCACGGCCTACGGACTCACCGAAACCACGGCCACCTACGCCATCACCCCGATTGAGAGTGCGCCGCACGTCGGCTCGCAGGGCAGGGTACCGCTGGTGCACCGCGACATCGAGACGCGCGTCTCGCCGGAGGGCGAGCTGCTCATCCGCGGGGCATGCGTCATGAAGGGCTACTACCTCCAGCCCGAGCGCACGGCCGACGCCATCGACGTCGACGGCTGGCTGCACACAGGCGACATCGGGCGGATCGACGAAGACGGGTTCGTGTGGATCACCGGACGCATCTCGCGCACGATCATCCTCTCCTCCGGCAAGAAGATCGCGCCCGAGGAGCTCGAGGAGCGGCTCACGGCGCTCCCCGGCATCCGCGAGGCGGTCGTCTCCGGCGAGGGCGAGACGCGCGACATCCGCGCCGAGGTGTATTCGGCGAATTCGGACGAGTTCACGCGCAAGATGATCGGCGACCTGAATCTCACGCTGCCGGTCTACAAGCGCATCAAGACGATCGTGGTGCGGAACGAGCCATTCCCCCGCACGTCATCAGGGAAGATCCGCGTATGAAGAAGACCAGGGAACCGAATGAGAAGCGGATTGAGCGGCTCGTCAGGGAGCTGCTCGTCGAGCTGGGCGAGGATCCGGCGCGGGAAGGGCTCGTGAAGACCCCCGCGCGAGTGGCGCGGTCCCTCGCGTTCCTCACCCGCGGCTATCGCCAGAGCCTCGCAAAGGTCGTCAATGGTGCGCGGTTCGCCTCAGGCACCAACCACATGGTGATTCTGAAGGACATCGAGCTCTACTCGCTCTGTGAGCACCACCTGTTGCCGTTCTACGGCAAATGCGCCATCGGCTACATCTCGCAGGGCAAGGTGCTGGGCATCTCGAAGCTCGCGCGCATCGTCGACATGTACGCGCGCCGTCTGCAGATCCAGGAGAGGCTGACGGAGGAGATCGCGGATGCGATCATGTCCGAAGTGAATGCCGAGGGCGTGGGCGTCGTCATCCGCGCGAAGCATCTCTGCATGATGATGCGCGGGGTGGAGAAGCAGAACAGCGAGATGACGACCTCGGCCGTGCTCGGCTCCTTCCGCACCGATGAAAAGGTCCGCCAGGAATTCCTCTCCCTCGTCCGCTGACCTATCTTTCAACTTCTCAACCCCTTTTTCATGCCATCCATGAACAGACCGATCAGGGCGATTGTGTGCGATTTCGACGGGACGTTCTCGACGCTCCGCTGCGGATGGGAGGCGGTGATGAAGCGATGCTTCCTGAGGTATTGCGACGACGAGCGGTGGATCGATGCGTTCATAGGCGAGACGACCGGCGTGCAGACGATTCTGCAGATGAAGGGCTTCGTCGCCGAGATGAGGCGGCGCGGCGTGAAGCTGCCGTCGCGCGACCCGTGGTTCTTCAAGAACGAATACAACGATCTCCTGATGGCGACCGTCGCCAGGAGGCGTCAGGATGTCATTGGCGGTCAGACGCCGCCGTCGGCCTATCTCGTGCCGGGCGCGCGGCGATTCCTGCAGTGTCTCGCGACGCACGGGGTCAGGATCTACTTCGCGAGCGGCACCGACCAGACCGACGTGCGCAGCGAGGCAGCTGCGCTCGGACTCGACAGGTTCGCCGCCGGCATCGAGGGCGCGCTGCCGAAGAGCGAGAGGTGCGCCAAGGAAGGCGCCATCCGGCGGCTCGTGAAGAGCGCGGGGGTGGACCCGTCGGAACTCGCCGTGATCGGCGACGGACGCGTCGAGATCGAGCTCGGACGTCGCATCGGCGCGCGGACGATCGGGCTCGCCACGAACGAGACGGACTTCTCCAAGGTGAACGCGGCGAAGCGCTCCCGCCTCCGCAAGGCCGGCGCCGGATGCATCGCGGGCGACCTCTCCGACCTGAGGCCGATCCTCGACTACCTCGGCCTCGGACGGAATCCGGACTTTTCCTTCAGGAAGATCAAGACCTACGACTTCCACGACCGGCGCAACCTCGTGACCATCGAGTCGATGCTGCGTCCGGGCGTCGACCCCGTACCCGACTGGCCTCAGCCGAAGGCCGCTGGCGACTACGCCGACCAGCAGGCGGACTTCGAGGAGCTGTGCGACCGCGTCGCCGAGGCGCGGCGGAACGCGCGGCCGGTCATCCTGTCGATGGGCGCGCACGTCATCAAGAACAACCTGTCGCTCTATCTCATTGAGCTGATGCGCAGCGGCATCGTCACGCATCTCTCCGGCAACGGTGCCTGCTCGATTCACGACTTCGAGCTGGCCGCGCTCGGCGGCACGAGCGAGGACGTCCCGACTGCCATCGAGGACGGCAGCTTCGGCATGTGGGAGCAGACGGGTGGATGGATGAACGCGGCGATCCGGAAGGGCGCGGCGGCAGGCTTCGGCTACGGCGAATCGCTCGCACGCTACATCGAGGCTCACCCGCGCAAGTTCCCCCACCGCGACGTCTGCGTCCTCTACCAGGCGTGGAAGTGCGGCGTGCCCGCCACCTATCACATCGCGATGGGAACGGACATCATCCACCAGCATCCGACGGTTGACTTCGGGGCGATCGGAACGGCCACGGGGCGCGACTTCCACGCCATGGTCAATTCCGTTTCGCAGCTGGACGGCGGCTGCTTCCTCAACTTCGGCTCGGGCGTCATCGGCCCGGAGGTCTTCCTGAAGGCGCTTTCCATCAGCCGCAACCTCGGCTTCCCGACTTTTCGGATCACGACGGCGGACTTCGACTTGAAGCCGCTCGGCGACTACCGGTGCAAGATCGGATACTCCGATCCGAACTACTACTATCGTCCGCGCAAGAACATCGTCAACCGCCCCGTCTCGTGCGGTGGCAAGGGGTGGCACTTCACGGGCGACCACAGGGAGACGATTCCGAATCTCTGGCTCGGCCTGAGGAAAAGGGGGATGATCTGATGAGAAGGAGTTCGCGAAAGGAACGGGAGCAAGGACTCTCTCGCCTCGGCAAGGCCCGTGTCGCCGTGATCGGCGACTTCTGCCTCGACGTCTACTGGCAGGCGGACATGACGAAAAGCGAGCTCTCGCGCGAGACTCCGCATTTCCCGCTGCCGATCGTCGGCGAGCGGATGTCGCCGGGCGGCGCGGGCAACGTCGTCATGAACCTGCTGGCGCTGGAGCCGAGGTCCGTCGCCGCAGTGGGCGTCTTCGGCGACGATTGGCGCGGTGCGGCGCTGAGGAACCTGCTCAGGAAGGCGGGCGCGGACGTCTCGGGCGTCGTCGTCGATTCGACGCGCGTCACCAACGCCTACATCAAGCCGCTCCGCAAGGGCTTCGCGGACACCGTGATCTACGAGGACCCGCGGCTCGACTTCACCAATTACAGCGCACTCTCCGTCGGCTCGGAACGCCGCCTCCTAGCGGCGCTCGACCGCGCGGCGGCCGCGGCCGACGTGCTCTGCGTCTGCGACCAGATGCCGTTCGGCTGCATCACGGAGAAGGTCCGCCGCCGCATTGTCGAACTAGGTCGCGCCGGGATGACGGTCGTCGCGGACAGTCGCGACCGGATCGGCCTCTACACGGATGTCATCGTCAAGCCGAACGAGATCGAGGCGGCGCGCGTCTTCGATGGGGCGATTCCATCCGCCGACTTCGCCGCGCTCGCCGTCGCGCTGGAGAAGCGGACGGGCCGTCCGGCGATCGTGACGTGCGGCGAGAAGGGCTGTTATGTGAGCGAAGGGGGCTCGGCAACGCACGTTCCTGCCGTCAAGGTGACGGGGGAGATCGACTTCTGCGGCGCGGGCGACACCTTCCTTTCGGCGCTGGCGGCATCGCTGGGCGGGGGCTCCGCGCTCGTCGAGGCCGCGACGATCGCCTGCGCCGCATCGTCCGTCACCATCAGGAAGCTTCGCACCACGGGCACGGCCTCGCGCGCCGAGATCGCCGACGTCAGGCAATGACGTCCGGAATCTTCATCGCCGCCCTGTTCGGCTCCGTCGTCGACCTTGTGGATCCGTTCATCGGAACCGCCGCAAACGGTCATACCTTCCCGGGGGCAACGGTTCCGTTTGGAATGGTGCAGCCCTCCCCTGACACCGGAAACGGAGACTGGGGCCATTGCGGCGGCTACCGTTACGAGGATGAACAGGTCCTGGGCTTTTCACAGACCCATCTTTCCGGCACGGGGCGCGGAGAACTCGGAGATGTCCTGCTGCTGCCGTTCGCAGGCCCGGGAACCCTCCGCTCTTCGCGCCACGACAAGTCTGTCGAACGCGCACACCCGGGCTACTACACGACGACGTTGACGGACGCTTCCGTCTCGGTTGAGCTCACGGCCTCCGAGCGCGTGGCGTTCCACCGATACGTGTATGCCGGGGAAGGCGGACGTCTGCTCGTGGATCTGCAGCACGGCATCACCTCCGTGCGTTCCCTCATTCCGTCGCAGATACTCGAGCAGGCCGTCGTGTTGCGTCCGGACGGGACGGGCCTCTCCGGTTCGACCAGACGCAAGTGCAACTGGTCCGACCACCGCTACCATTTCGCCCTGCGGTTTGACCGCAAGTGGCGATCGGCCGTTCGCCTGCCGCCGGACGATCCTGCGGAAATGGGAGGCCGCTACGTGTTCGACTTCGGCCTGTCGAAGGGAGACGTGCTGCAGGTGAAGGTGGCCTTCTCGACGACCTCGCCTCGCGCGGCAGAACGGAACCTCGAATCCGAGGTGCCGGACTGGGACTTCGATCGCGTGCGGCGCGCTGCATCCTCCACTTGGGAAAGTCAGCTCGGGCGGATTGCAATTGAATCCGACGCCACCGTGGCGACGAATTTCTACACCGCGCTCTATCATTCGTGCGTCGCACCGAATGTGATCAGCGACGTGGGCGAACCGCCGCGCTATTCCACGCTCTCGCTGTGGGACACCTTCAGGGCCGTTCATCCGCTCTTCACGTTCATCGCGTTCGAGCGCGTGGAGGACTTCGTGAATACATGCCTCGACTCCTACGAGACAAACGGCTTCCTGCTCGTGTGGGGAGGCATATGGGGAATCGACGGCAAGAGCAACATGATCGGCAACCATTCCGTCCAGGTGATCGCCGAGGCGTATGCGAAGGGCTTTCGCGGTTTCAATGTCAGGCGGGCGCAGCTCGCCATCAACGACTCGCTCCGGCGGAACTGGCCGGAGCGTCCCAAGGACCAGTGGGATCTGCTGGATCGTTTCGGATACTATCCCTGTGACCGCATCAGTCGTGAAAGCGTGTCGCGAACCCTTGAGTGCGCCCACGACGCCGCGAGCGCCGCGGCGTTTCTGCGCGCGAGTGGAGGGTCGCCGAACGACGTGGCCTTCTACGGCCGCCGCGCCGGGGCGTGGACGAACGTGTTCGACCGTTCGGTCGGCTTCATGCGCGGACGGCGCGCGGACGGTAGCTTTGTCAAGCCGTTTGATCCGATCAACGCCAGGGCCACTTCCGTGCCGCCGCGGCCAGACTATACGGAAGGCAATGCCTGGCAGTGGAGCTGGCATGTTCCTCATGACGTGCCGGCGCTGATCGCGGCCTACGGAGGCGCGGACGGATTCATCAGACGGCTGGACGAACTTTTCACCACCTCGCTTCCGCCATCGGCGTGGCTCGGACAGGACGTGACGGGCTTGATCGGGCAATACGCCCATGGCAACGAGCCTTGCCATCACGTGCCCTACCTGTATGCGCTCGCCGGCGCCCCTGAAAAGACGCGCCGTTGCGTAGCCAGGATCCTGCGCACGCTCTATCATCCCGCGCCAGATGGCCTGTGCGGCAATGACGACTGCGGACAGATGAGCGCGTGGTACGTGCTGTCCGCGCTGGGTTTCTATCCGGTCGACACGGTCACCGGCGATTACGTCGTCGGCGGCTCCCTCGTCCGCAGCGCTGTCCTCCGCCTGCCGAGCGGACGTGAATTCCGCATCCGTGCGGATCCCGCATCCGTTCCGCCGTTAATCCTTCACCATGCGGACATCGTCGCCGGCGGCAGCATCGCTCTCCCCCCGCTGAGTCACTGAGTCGCTGTCGGTTTGACTTCCCCGTCTCAAATGTGCTATAATTCCCCATAGGAAAAAGGGAGATAAACCAATGAAGCTCTGTTCCGCTTTGGGAATCGTCGCCGTATTCGCGCTCGCGGCATCGTCGGCCAGCGCCCTCGACGCCACTTGGGTGCACACCAACACTGCTGCCGCCGGCTACTGGTATGATCTTGAGAACTGGGTCGATGCCAACGGCAACACACCGGACCGTCCGCCCACCAACATCGCCGATACCGTCACCCTCGCCCCGCTGCTCCAGACTTACGCAGTACAGGAACCAATCATCGGCACGCCGCAGTCGACGACGGGTAACCAAGGTCTCAACCTCGATGCCGAGATCGCGTCGCTGACCGGCGAGCGCTCGTATCGTCTGCAGCATACCCAGCTCCAGGCGGGTTCTAAAACGGTCAAGCGCCAGATGTACGTGGGCAATCCGAACGGATTCCTCGGTTACTGGTCGGTGGGCGATGCATGGGCGTCGTTCCGATTCGGCGCCACCCCGTCCTTCACGCCGATACTGCACAACGTCTACCCCGTCCGTCGCGTGGAACTCGAGGTGACCGACGCCGGTACCACAGTGTCCGTCGAACGCGTCTCCAATGCCGGCTTCATCGACAAGACCGGGACCGGCGCGTTGTCCATCGGCGACACCGTCGGCGTGGACGCCGGCGTCTACCTCCAGGCCGGCACGCTTGAACTGCGCGGCGGCGACGCGGACGGCGACCAGGAGATCGCGGCGATTCTCTCCGGTGCGCTCCTCCATCTCGACGCATCGGTCGATTCGACCCTCGAGATGAATTCCGTCGATGAAGGCGGGCGCGTCTGCGTGACGCGCTGGAACGACGTGCGCGGCGGCGACTGGCCGTATGCCGTGACGAACTCGTACGGAAGTTCCTATCAGTATTTCATGCCGTTCACGCGCGCACCCTACGTGGCCGCGGAAACCTCCCCGACCGGCCTGCGCCTCGTTTCCTTCGGCTCGAACGTCGAAGTTGACGGCGATGCGCTAGGACCGACGAACTGCGTACTTGAGATCACGCCCCGCCTGACCAACGTCCGCGAGCTGTTCGCCGTCATCCTCGCGCCTCGCGGCATGGTGAAATGCACGGTCATCAGCGATGTCAGGGAACCCGACCTCCTCCATTACAGCAGTGGCTATTTCGGCCGCCCCGACATCGTCGACGAACTGATGATCAACGGCGTCCACGTGGTCAATGCGGCACTCAACCCCTTGACGATGACCAATGCCTTCGTTTCCTCCCTGCTGACGACCCATGATACGCCCGTCTCGCTCCTCGGCAGTGATCGCTACTACTTCTCCCGCTCGGGCGGCTCGCGGATCGGCGAGGTCATTCTGCTCGGCGAACCGGTGACGGATGTTCAGCGGCAGCGCATCGCCCGCATGCTGACGAAGAAATGGCTCGGCAGTTCCGATGCGGCGCTCGGATGCGTCATAGCCGATTCGGGTACCGCGATTTCCGTCCCGGACGGCCGCGTGGCCAAGGTCGAGACGCTCGGCGTCAAGGACGGCACGATCGTCAAGGAGGGCGGCGGCGTCCTGGAGATCGGCTTGCTGCAGAACGGCAAGGTGCGCGTGGAGGACGGTTCCGTCGCGTTCACCACCCCTACGCCGGTGACGTACTCGGCGCCAGCCGGCGAACCGAGTCTCTGGCTCGATGCCACCAAGACCGCGACCCTGCTTTCGCCCCACTCCTACGCAGACAGTGACTTCTCCTACTACGGTGAGTGGAAGGACTGCCGCGACGGCAATTCGCAGGTCGCCACCTGGCCGTCCGACCAGGGCCTGGAGCGCGAACCGTTCCTGGTGGAGGATGCCGCCGGCGCGGGCCTCGACGCGCTCAGCTTCGGCAATGACGGCGATACTACCCGCACGTGGATGAAACTGCCCGGTTTCAACCAGAACAATGTCGATGTCTACGCCGGCTTCATCGTCTGCCGCCCGAATCGGGAGGCGTTCTCCCAGAATGTCTTCGGTTCGAGCGCAATCGAGATGCGCCGAGAGTGCACAGGAAAGCTTCTGAGCACATCCTATCGGCAGGCGCGAGCGAGCACGGCGATCTGGGCGGTGAACGGGGAGCTGGCCGATCCCTTCCTCGCGCGCCCCGAGCTGCAGCAGACGAACGACTTCGTCGTCATCTCGTTCTTGGCCCGGGAAACCGTGATCGTCGATTCTCTCTGCAAGGACAGGATCCACGCCACCGCCTATCGCAACAACTGCGGCGGCCTGCAGATCGGCGAGCTCCTCCTCTACAAGCGTGCGCTGACCGAGGCCGAGCGGGTCGCCACCGAAGCCTACCTGATGAACAAATGGCTGGGCAAGACCCACCCCTGCGACACCTCGGGCGGCCGCACCGTGCCGGCGGTCGAGTTCGCGTCGGACGTGCCGGTCGTGGTTGACTCCGAGAGTTCGCTCGAGATGGACAAGGTCGTCGGTGGCGATGGCTCGCTCGTCAAGAAGGGATCTGGCACGGCCTCCCTTGGCAAGTGGGACACCGCCATCTCGTCGATCGACGTCCGAGCCGGCGAGCTGCGGTTGACGCCGAGTGCAAACATCATTACAACTCCTCCGCCGCGATTCCGCTTTGACGCAAAGGCGGAGGACACTGTGAAATATTCGGTTGTGGACAACGGGGACGGCACGTCGCGCACAAACGTCACCAAGTGGCTTGACGCCGACGGCAACGGATTCTACGCCCTTCCGCCGGCGACGTTCTCCACCCCCGGAGTGAAGAACGGCGATATTGTCGCAACCAACCCGACGCTCGTCCAGGTGTCGACTGACGCCGGGCTGGTGCCGGCGGTCGATTTCGGCGTTCATAGCGGCCATAAGACCGAGGACCAGCGTTCCACCACCGCCGGTATGAACATCTTCTACTCGGAAGGAAAGGCTGTCCCCGGAAAGCAGAACTGCATACTTGAGGCGTTCGTCGTCTGGCAGGACCGTGAAGATTGCACCACCATGGGCTACACCCATCTGTTCAACGACTCATCCAACTACCATTACCATCGCAACGGCACCAAGATTCTCGCCGACAACGCCGCCCCGGGCGGTACGCAGGCGGGAACCAAGGACGGCTACCATGCGGTGGATGGCGTCGAGGTGCCGTACGACCATCAGATCGACAAGAACGTCCATGTGGTCAACTTCGCGCCGACAAACGTGACCGCCGTGAATCGTCTCGTGTGGGACCGCACCAGCAATGCCGGCGGCGCCCGCGTGTTTGAGATGATCTGCTACACGAACGAGTTGCCCGTCGCGCAGCGCAAGTTCATGGAGAAGTCCCTGATGACGAAGTGGCTGGGGACGCCGACGCCCGTCTGGACCAACACCTACACATCCGTCGCTGTGGCGCCTGGCGCGACGCTGACCATGACTGCGGCGGATGCCATCTCCACCCCGTCGCTGACGCTTGGCGGAACGATTACCGCTTCCGCGGTTGTCGGCGTGGAGTCGCTTGTCATCCCGTGCGTGGACGGTATCCCGCAGGGAACGGTCCAGTCGCTGCCCATCGAGTTCGCCGAGGAAGAAATCCCCGTGACGCTCGATGGCTTCGACGTCAAGGCGTTCCGCCGCGCCGGACTGACGACGGTGACCCTGCTCGAGGCCGAGAGCATCACCGGCGCGACTGGCTTCACCCTGGTGAACGACCTTGATCGCTATGGTGCGACGCTTCTGTGCACTGGCACTGAGCTCAAGCTCTCGCTGCAGTCGCCGGGCATGCTGTTCATCGTCCGCTAACCAATTCCTCATTCCTCATCCCTTCCTAACATGAAAATCAGCATCATCGCCGCGCTGGCGCTGGCCAGCGCCTTCACCCTCCGCGCCGACACATCGTCCATCGCCGAATTCCGCTTTGACGAGGCCGCCGGCTCCGTCGCCGACGACGCTTCGCCCTCCGCGCTCGAGGCGCGCCTCTCGCCCTCCGCCAAGTGGGCCACCGGCACGTTCGGCTCCGCCCTGTCCTTCGGCGAACCAGGCGCCTGTGCCAACATCGGCCCCATCCCCGGCCTCGACGGCGCCGATACCTGTACCGTCTTCGTTCGCTTCCGCAGGAACGGATCCGACTCCGCAAAGAACGCCTGCGTCGTCTCGACGGACAACTGGGTGGGCAGGGGCGGATTCCTCTTCTACATCCGCGGCAATGCCCTGGACGTCCGCCTGCGCGCGAGCGGGAAGGGGCCCGAAACCGGCATCAGCGCCTTTCCCAATGTCCCCGACGAGAAGTGGTGTTCCGTCGCGTTCGTCTTCAGCCGTCCGAAGCTCGACATCTATGCCGACGGCAAGCTCGTCGGCAGCAAGAAATGGGACCATTCCATCGTCGACAGCGGCGTGCGGATCGGTTCCTGGGGCGATGCCTCCTTCGGCGGCTTCGTGGACGACTTCCGCGTCTGGAAGCGCGCTCTCTCGGCCGCCGAACTCGCCGAGCTCGCCGCGGACTCCCGCCACATCGAGATCGAGGGCTACCAGGACGACGGCACGGGCGGAGTCCGCAAGACCGAGATCATCGGCCAGGCAGGCGCCCCCCTGGCAAAACTCACCGACTCTTTCGCGGTCCTCTCGTTCGACAGTCGCGGACACGTCACCTCGCTGAAGGAGAAGGCGACCGGGCGCGAGCTCGTCGGCGCCGACGTGCCGTTCCTCCAGGTCAAGCGCGATGGCCGAACCTTCGGCATGCGGCGCCTCGAGCGGCGCAACGACAACTTCGTCGCCGTCTTCTCGCGCAAGATCGGCGAGATCGAGTTTAGCGCCAGGTCCTTCGACGGAGGCTGGGAGTTCAAGGTCGTGCGCAGCACCGTGCAGGAGCCCGTGACGCTTGACTTCTGCCGTCTCCAGCCCGCCTGCGAACGGTGGAAGGGCGACTTCGTGAACGCCTGGAGCGACGAGAAGTCCGCCGTCTGCGTGCGTTCCGGCGACCTCTACGCCGACCCCCAGGTCCGCCCCGTCCTGTCCGTCTCCGTCGATGCGGGGCGTCCCCTCGTCGGACGCACCGCCTACCTCTCCGCCGGACCCCGCGCGGGCTTCACGGGCCAGCTCAAGGCGATGACCATCGCCGCCGGCGCACCCCACTCGAACAACGGCGGCGCCTGGGCGATGGACTCCGATGAGGCGCGGCGCTCCTACTTCTTCATCTCGCCCCTGCCATGGGAGATGGACCGCATGATCTCGCTTGCCTACCGCGGCGGATTCTCGATTCTCCACTACGGCAGCTGGGCGGAGACGCTCGGTCACTATGAGCCGCGCCGGCGGCAGTTCCCCAACGGGCTCGCGGACATGAAGGCGGCTGTGGACTCCATTCACGCCGCTGGACTCAAGGCGGGCATCCACACCCTCACCGCCTGCATCGCGAACCACGACAGCTGGATCACCCCGCTCTGCTCGACGAACCTCTTCGCCTATTACAGCTACACGCTCGCCGAGCCGTTCGACGGCACAAAGGACGAGGTGGTCGTCAACGAGCTGCCCGGTCCGCGCCACAGCCTGATCGCCACCTACACCACCGAGGGCAACTACCTGCGCTTCGGCCACGAGCTCATGCAGTACACGGGCATCCGCCGCGAGAAGCCCTATGCTTTCACGGGCATCCGCCGCGGTGTCCTGGGCACGAAGAAGGGCGGCCCGTACCCGAAGGGCATGAAGATCGACTATCCGCGCAACCATTACGTCGCGTTCTACCCCGATCCTGACTCACCGCTCGCCGACGAGCTGGCCGCGCGCCTCGGGCGCGTCTACCGCACGTGCGGGCTCGACGAGTTCTACTTTGACGGCTCCGAGGGCATGTTCACCCGCTACGGCACGGACGTCATGCGCCACAAGATCTTCAAGGAGATTTCGAAGGACGCCAAGATCGGGCCATCCATCGAAGCGAGTTGCCGCAACGCCAACAACTGGTGGTTCCAGACCCGCACCGCCACGACCGACCACGGCGTCTGGGGCGTCAAGCGTTTCCACGACTGGCACGTGCGCACCGCGATCGAGAGTTCGCGAATGGCCAACTTCCTCGAACCACAGATGGGCTGGTGGCAGCCCCGCGTGGCCGTCCTCGGCAAGGTGCGCGGACACTACCCCGACGAGATGGAGTACTTCGCCTCGCAGAACGCCGGCAACGACGCCGCGATGTCCATCCAGGGTGTCCACGAGAACCCCGTCTGCTTCAGCCACAAGCGCCAGCTGACGATCCTGGGCTGGTACGAATGGCCGCGCCTTGCGCGGGCGTTCACGCCCGAGGCGGTGTCCGCGATGAAGGTGCCCGGCGCCGAGTTCCGCTTGCGCCAGGACGGGGACGGCGTCTGGCAGCTCACGCCCGTGGACTGCACCTACCACCGCTCCGACCTGCCGTGGCTCACCAAGTGGACGCTGCAACGCCCGGCCGCGAGCCAGGCTGCCCTCCGCGTCGAGCCGCTCTTCGCCATCAGCCCGTGGAAGTCAGGCAAGACCGTCCTGACCTCCGCCGTCGTCCCCGGCATGCGCAAGTGGTCGGCCAAGGGCGTCACGCAGACGCTCGAGGCGGGTATTGACCCCGAGCACGGCGCGACGGTGCGCCTCGCTGCCCGGAACGAATCCGCCGAGAAGAACGCAGCGTGGACCTGCTGCGAGACGGATGTTCCCTCGCCCTATCTCGACCTCGGCAAGGCCCGAGCCTTCGGCTTCTGGCTGAAGGGCGATGGCTCGGGGGCGCTGTTCAACTTTGTCTGCCGCGGCGCGCGTGAATACCACGGCGGCATCAGCGAGCACTTCGTGCGACTCGACTTCACCGGCTGGCGCTACATCACCGTTGCCCTGCGCGAGCGCGACGGGTACGAGGGCGTGAATTACGTCTGGCCCTACAGCAACGCCACCCACGCCCGGTTGCGCACGATGGTCGACACGAAGCACGTGCTCGGATTCTCCTGCTACCTCAACGATGTCGCGCCAGGTCAATCGGCAGCCGTCGAGATCGGCGAGGTGCGGGCTCTCGAGACGCCCTACGCCGAGGCACAGAACCTCGCCGTCGTCATCAACGGACAGCGCCACGCGCTGCCGTTCCGGATGAACTCCGGCGACAGCGCCGAGCTTGAGGACGGCGTCTGGACCCACTACGGCGAGAATGGCGAGCCCATCGAAGAGGCGGTGGCGAAGACGACGCCGGAACTCACGAAGGGTGCCAACGCGCTCTCAGTCGAGGGCGGCTTTGCGGACAACTCGCCGTTCCGTGTCGAGGTAACGGTCTTCGCGCTTGGCGAGGCGCACCCGGCGTTCGTCGACGAGCTGACGCCGGCGATGCGTCGCACGATGACCCGCGAGACGATGCTCCCGTTCGTCTATGCGCCGTCGAAGGGCTTCAGCGGACGCGCCACGGTCGCGGTACGTCCGGAAGAGGAGGCGAACCTGACGATTGAGATCATGGGGCCTGTGGAGAAGCCGACCCTGTCCTGGAAGACGGGCTGGTTCGGCCGTGCGCAGGCGGCGTTTGACGTCAACGTGGAGAAGGGGCATATCCTGATCTGTCGCAATGGGGTCGACTGGAAGGTGGTGAAGGTGCTGGGTGGCGAGACGGTTGCGGAGGGCAAGCTGACCGAGCGCATCCCGTCGTTCTCCGGCGTCCGCGAGCTGGAGGTTTCCTCCGCGAACCCCGCCACGGCCTTCGCGATTCTCGATCTAGTCAAGC
>CACYCW010000043.1 GCA_902773015.1 uncultured bacterium | reverse complement strand
CTGTCACCGTTTCACAGATCGCCACGGCACAGGCACGGCAAGCCGGACGCGGCGAGACTGTCCGGCAGACTGTCCGGCGAGATCGCGACGGGCGCGAACCCGTCCGGCAGACTGAAACGCCACGGCGGACGGTTGCCGCCCTGTTTCCGGCGTAACGTGGCGGGCGTGGGGCGAACGGTTGCGCCTGTTGGCGGGCGGTTGCCCGTCCGTTTCATCTATGGCGGGTAGATCGCGGCGAGATCGGACGCGGCGAACGGTTGCCGCCTGTCACCTGTCCGGCGCACCTGTCCGGCAGATCGGACGCAAGCCGGAACGCGGGCGCGGCAGATCGGGAACGGTTGCCGATTGTCCGGCAGACCGTCCGGCGAGATCGCGGCAGACCGTGCGGCATATCGGGAACGGTTGCGCCTGTCACCTGTCCGGCAGACCGTGCGGCGCGGCGTGGGGACGGTTGCCACGGCGGGCGGTTTCCGGCGTGTGGTTTTTAGTGGTATTTACAAAGCGCAAGCCATAGAAAAGAGCGGTAAAACGCAGACAAGGCGCAACGGGGCGCGGCGGCGGCGGTTATCCCGTCCGAAAAGGCAAAACCGCCCGTAGATATTGGGCTATGCGAGAAAAACGCCTGTAATTTTACGCCGGATTGCCCGATTTTGAGACGGCGGGCGGTAATTATGCTATAATATGCGGCGCTTGAAGAGACTGTGAATTCACCTCAACTCAGAAAAGAAAGGACACTAACGAGACCATGAAGGCCATTCAACTCGCTGCCGCGGCGCTTTTCGTCGCCGGATGCAGCACCGTGGAGCGTACGTCTCCCGGCATCATGAGCAGGTTCGACGTCGTCGGCCCCGGCGCGCCGGCCACGGAGACCGTGATCATCCGCAACAGCGGCTGGACCGTGCTCTACTTCATCCCCGGTCTCTACGGTGACGTCACCTGGGACCCGAAGGCCAACGGCGGCAAGGGAGACATCGCCGGCGGTCTCTGGCTGCTGCGCGACAAGTGCAATGCCTCCGATTGCTACGAGACCCTGCAGAAGCTCGCCAACCAGCAGAACTGCGATCTCACCAACGTGACGCTCGTTGACAACTCAATGATCAACCTCGGCTTCACCGGCTACGGCGAGCTCCTCGGCTGCTTTGTCGAACCCAACGACGTCATCGTCTCGGGCGTGCTGCGTCCGCGCACTTCCACCAGCAACTGAGAAAGGGATCGCTTGTCATGAAGAAGCTACTGGGCCTCTCGGCCGTTGCGCTGGCGCTTTCGGGCTGCTGTGCGTTTTGTGAACTCAACACCAATCCGCCCAAGACCAGCACGGTCGACGGGGAGAAGGTGCTCGCCACATTCTACGTGCAGAACGTCTCCTACCAGCTGCTCGGTTTCATTCCGATCACCTCTGGTGTCACGTGGCAGAAGGGCGGCATCGAGCATGCGGACGACTGGGAGATCGACTGGTTCGACGACTCGGCGACGCTGGACGAGAACATGAAGTGCCTCGACCACGCCTGCACGGTCGTCGGGTCTCACCGCATCGGCTGCATCTCCCATAACATCCACGAGGATCCGTTCTGGAGCTTCTTCATCTGCAATCGGCGGCTGATCAAGACCGAGTGCGTGATCTTCGAGCCGAAGCAGTGAGCTTTCCGATACCCCTGAAGCGTCCGCTGGTCGTCTTCGACATCGAGTCCACGGGCATCTCCCCGCGGCGGGATCGCATCATCGAACTCGCCGCCGTGAAGGTGAACACCGACGGGGCGGAGGAGACGCGCTGCTGGCTCCTGAATCCGACGGTGCACATCCCCGAGGAGACGACGGCGATCCACGGCATCGCGGACGCCGACGTGAAGGACTGCCCGACGTTCGCGGAGCGGGCGCAGGAGATCCTCGCGTTCTTCGAAGGATGCGACCTCTCCGGCTTCAACGCCGATCGGTTCGACATTCCGTGTCTCGAGGAGGAGTTCGCGCGTGTGAGGATCAACTTCGCGGCGGGCCGGCGCAGGCACGTCGACGCGCAGCGCATCTACCATCGCAAGGAGCCGCGCGATCTCGCGGCGGCGGTGCGGTTCTACTGCGGCCGCGCGCACGAGGGCGCGCACGGGGCCGAGGCCGACGCCACGGCGACGCTCGAGGTGCTGAAGGCGCAGCTCACGCGCTATCCCGACCTGCCGCGCGATGTCGACGCGCTCGACGAGTATCTAGTGCCGCACGATCACCTCAACGCCGACCGCAACGGGTTCTTCCGCTGGAAGGACGGGGAGTGGACGATCAACTTCGGCAAGAAGCGCGGCGAGTCGCTGAAGCGCATTCTCCTGGAGGAGCCGAACTTCCTCCGGTGGATGATCAAGGGCGATTTCGACACGGAGGTGCGGATGATCGCGGCGGACGCGCTGGAGGGCCGGCTGCCGCCGGCGCCAGATCTGCCGCCGCAACAGCAGACGGCGACCTGATCGCCGGGGGCGGGGGGATCATGCTGGAGAACGCCTTCTTCCAGGATCTCGCGGTACTGATGTCGATCGCCGGCCTCGTGGCGGTCGTCTTCGCCCGTCTTGGCTGGCCCAAGGTGATCGGGTACATCCTCGCCGGCATCCTGATGAGCGAGTACACGTGGGGCGGCGAGTTCCTGATGGACTCCGGCTCGACGAAGATCGTCGGCCAGCTCGGCATCGTCTTCCTCATGTTCGGCATGGGGCTCTCGTTCTCGACGAAGGACATCTCGAAGATCCGTTCCGTCGTGCTGCCGGCGGCGATTCTCGACACGCTGGTGATGATCTGGCTCGGCTACACGGTCGGGACGCGGATCTTCGGCTGGGGGGCGGTGGCGTCTGTTTTCCTCGGGGTGGCGATGTGCGACTCGGCGACGACGCTGCTGGCGAAGATCGTCGACGAGCTCGGCTGGGGGCGGCGTCCGTTCGCGAAATACGTGCTGGGCACGTCGGTCTGCGAGGACATCGTCTGCGTCGGTGCGCTTGCGGTGGTGACGGGTTTCGCGCAAGGCGGCCGGATGTCGGCGGGGGCGCTTCTCACGTCCCTCGGGGGGCTTGCGGTCTTCTTCCTCACGGTGCTCGTATTCGGGTACATCCTCATCCCGCGGCTCCTGGTGTCGGTCGCGAAGCGCAAGGACGACGAGTCGCTCGTGCTGGCGGTGCTCGGGATCTGCTTCTTCGTCTCGTACTTTGCCTACCGGTTCCACTTCTCGCTGGCGCTGGGGGCGTTCCTCTGCGGGCTCATCGGGGCGTCGAGCGAGGTGCGGCATCGGCTCGCGGGTCTCGTCGGTCCGCTGAAGACGATGTATTCGGCCGTCTTCTTCGTGTCGATCGGGCTGATGGTCGACCCGTCGGCGTTCTGGCAGTGCCTGCCGCAGATTCTGCTCGTCTCGGCGGTGATCCTCGTTGGCAAGGCGACGAACAACACGCTCGCGGCGCTGGCGACTGGGCTGGACGTCAAGACGTCGGTGCAGCATGGCTTCGCGCTCGCGCAGACGGGCGAGTTCGCGTTCATGGTGGCGATCCTCTACGCGAGTCTCGCGGGCCGGACGACGGACCGGCTGTTCGAGATCGCGGTCGGCTCGTCGCTGCTGACGATGCTGGTGAGCCCGTTCCTGATCCGTATCTCGGACGCGGCGGGCGACCTGGCGGTCCGGCGGACGCCGGCGCGGATGCGAGACTGGCTCGAGACGTATCGGGCGTGGCTCGAGAAGCTGCGCAACGCCGATGAGAGCCGTGCGCGATTCCTGCTGCGGGTCACGGCGATCAAGCTCGGCATCTACGCGGTGCTGATGCTGTCGGTCTCGGTCGTCTGCGCGATGCTGCACACGTTCGACTACACGCGGTTCTCGGCGTTCTTCGAGTGCCATGACAACCTGTTCTTCTTCGTGGTCGCGAACGTCTTCTCCGTAGCGCTGATGCCGCTGGTCGTATCGACCTCGCGGACGCTCGGCGACGAGCTGGCGGAGCTGCTCGCGGGCGAGGGCAGCGCGCGGTGGCGGCAATCGGCGCGGCAGCTCATCCGCTTCGTGGTGCTCGTGGCGGTGGTGTCGCTCTTCTTCATCGAGTGGGCGATGATCAACGCGTCGGTGCTGCCGTTCCATGTCGAGGTGCAGGGCGTGTCGCTCGCGCTGATCGTGGGCGTCGGCATCTTCGGGTGGCGGTTCTTCGTGAAGGCGGGGCGGCGCGCGACGCAGCGCTTCCAGGAGGCGCTGACCGTCGAGGAGCGGCAGGCGGGGCTGACGCTCACGACGACGGTGGCGCTTCCGGAGGGGTTGGTCCACCGTCTTCGGCTCGATGCCGATTCGCCGGCGATCGGCGAGTCGGTCGTGTCGCTCAACATCCGCGCGAAGACGGGTGCGGTGGTGATGGCGGTCGAGCGCGACGGGGTGGTCGCGCGGAACGTCGGCGCGGAGTGGGAGTTCCGCATCGGGGACGTCATCGTGGCGATCGGCGAGCAGGCGCAGATCGCCGCGCTCAAGGACCTGCTGGGAGTGACGGGATGAGTGGACGGCTCTGGATGCCGGCAGTCACGGGGGCGCTTCTGGCGCTGACGGCGTTCGGGCAGCTCGCGCTTCGGGCGCGGCGCCCGGCGAGCGCGCCGGCGCTGGCGGAGGGCGCGCTCGCGGCGGTCGGCGGACTCCGGTCGATCGCGGCCGAGGTCATCTGGTTCCGCGCCGACCGTTTGCAGGAGGAGGGGCGGTACGTCGAGCTCGCGCAGCTCGCGAGTGCGCTCACGCTCATGGAGCCGCACACGCCGGAGGTGTGGAGCTACGCGGCGTGGAATCTCGCCTACAACGTTTCGGTGATGATGCCGACGCACGAGGACCGCTGGCGCTGGGTGTTCGCTGGGCTGCGGCTCCTGCGGGACGAGGGGCTGGTGCTCAATCCGCGCTCGCCGGAGCTTCTGCGCGAGCTGGCGTGGATGTTCGAGCTGAAACTTGGCACGAGCATCGACTCCGCCGCGCCGCTCTACCGCGAGCGCTGGAAGGCGATCGTCGAGGACGTGCGTGCACGTGGCGCGTGGGACGAGCTGCGGATGGACCCGAAGGAGATGCTGCACGTCGAGCAGTCCACCGGCTTCACCGACTGGACGGATCCCCAGCTGTCGGCCATCTACTGGGGCGCGAAGGGAGGGTGTTCGGACATCGTCCAGCAGGCCGCCACCATCTATCGGCGAAATCATGCGAAATGATTTCAGTTTTTTTGGTATAATATGCCGCATGAACGTGATGCTGGCGGTTTTACTGGCTGCGGTCAATGCAGCGAACGGAGGGGTGGCGAAGATCACCTCCGCGAGCACGTACTATGACCGCAAGGAAGGGTTTGCCTATTTCAGCGGGCATGTCTTCGTGGACGATGCGCAGTACAAGCTGCACGCAGATCGCGCGTACGTATTCATGAACGGCAGCAACGACCTGCATCGGATCGTCGCGCTCGGCAACGTGGCGATGACGAACGGCACGAAGCGGGCCTACGGGGCGAAGGCGTCGTACTACCGCGACCCTGGCATGGTGATTCTCTATTCCGGCGATGGGACGGCGGCCGAGGTGCGAGACGAGACTCCCAAGGGCAATCAGGTCGTGCGCGGCAAGAAGATCAAGTTCTGGACGAATTCAGAGCAGGTTGAGGTCATCGAGGCCGAGCTCTCCGCCCCGTCGTCCGGCGGCGGTGGCATCGGCGGGTTGAAGGGTGTGTTGGGCAGATAGCGGGAAGAGCGGGAGAAGGCTAGGAATGGCGAAGAAGCTATTGATTGTTGAATCGCCGGCGAAGGCGAAGACCATTGGCAAGTATCTGGGCAGCGAGTTCACTGTCAGGTCGTCCGTGGGGCACATCCGCGACCTGCCGAAGGAGCGGGGCGCGATCAAGGTCGTGCCGACGGGCGAGCGGCAGTGGAGCTTCGAGCCCACATACGTGATCTCCGAGGGCAAGGCGAAGGTGGTCAATGAGCTCAAGGGCGCGGTGAAGGCGGCGAGCGAGATCTACCTTGCGAGCGATCCCGACCGCGAGGGGGAGGCGATCGCATGGCACCTGAAGGAGGTGCTCGGCCCGGTCGCCGGGAAGCGTCCGTTTCATCGCGTGACGTACAACGAGATCACGAAGCCGGCCGTTCTCAAGGCGGTCGCGTCGCCGCGTGAGATCGACATGCCGCTCGTCGACGCGCAGCAGGCGAGGCGCATCCTCGATCGCATCGTCGGCTACAAGGTCTCGCCGCTCCTGTGGAAGAACATCAGCTGCCCGAACAGCCGGTCGCTCTCGGCCGGGCGCGTGCAGTCGGTCGCGCTGCGCCTTCTGGTGGAGCGCCAGCGCGAGATCGACGCGTTCAAGCCCGAGACGTACTACCTGCTCGGCGTCGAGGCGCGCAAGCCCGGCGACGAGCGCTCGTTCGTCGCGCGGCTCGCGCGGCTGGACGGGAAGAAGCCGACGGTCGCCACCAAGGAGGCCGCCAACAACATCCTGCTCGATCTCGCCGGCGCGGGGCTGGAGGTGACCGGGCTCAAGGAGCAGCCGAAGGCGCGGCACGCGCTGCCGCCGTTCACCACCTCGACGCTGCAGCAGGCCGCCTCGAGCGTGCTCGGCTACTCGCCGGGCAAGACGATGAAACTCGCCCAGTCGCTCTACGAGCAGGGCCGCATCACCTACATGCGGACGGACTCCGTGAACATCTCCGAGCAGGCGCGGGCGGCGGCGCGCGAGCTGATCGTCACAGACTTCGGCCCCGCCTACTATCCCGAGCAGCCGAACATCTTCCGCTCCAAGGCGGATGCGCAGGGCGCGCACGAGGCGATCCGGCCGACAGATGTCCGGCTCGCGCCGGAGGGGTCGGGGCTCGAGGCCCAGGAGCTCAGGCTCTACGATCTCATCTGGCGGCGCTTCGTCGCCAGCCAGATGGTGGACGCGCGCACGACCGTGCGCACGATCAGTCTCGAGGCGCACAAGCCCGCGCTCGCCCACGCCTACGTCTTCACCGCCAGCGCGACGACGATCGACTTCGACGGGTTCCTCCGGGTGATGAAGCTCTCGCTCAAGCGGCAGCGCCCCGTCGGCGAGGAGGACGAGGACTCCGACGAGGTCGCCTACCTGCCGACGGTCGCGGTCGGCGATCCGCTCGATGCGCTCCGCTGGATCTCAGACGAGAAGCAGACGAAGGGCCCCGCGCACTACTCCGAGGCGAGTCTCATCAAGGCCCTCGAGGAGAACGGCGTCGGACGTCCGTCGACCTACGCGTCCATCATCGAGACGCTGAAGGCTAGGGACTACGCCAAGACCGAGAAGAAGAAACTCATCCCCCTCGAACGCGGCATCCTCGTGTGCGACTGGCTCGTGAAGAAGCTCGACTCGCTCTTCAACGTCGGCTACACGGCGCAGATGGAGGCCGAGCTCGACAAGGTCGCCGAGAAGGGCGAGCAGATGGACGAGATGCTCTCTGAGTTCTACGCGAAGTTCCTCGACTCGATCAAGTCGCTGGACGTCACGCCCGACCGCGCGAAGTTCGACATCGTCTTCTCGCTCCTCGACCAGGTGAAGGAATGGAAGCCGCCGAAGAAGGTTGGCAAGCGCGTCTACGACGACAAGGCGTTCTTCGAGAGCGTGCGCCAGCAGGCCGACGAGGGCAAGCGCCCCCTGTCGGCTCGGCAGCTCGAGTTCCTCGTGAAGATGGCCGTCCAGTACGCCAGCCAGATCCCCGGCTGCGAGGACAAGCTGAAGGAGTCTGGCCTGGGCGCGGGCGCGTCCCTCGTGCAGAAGGCCGACCCCGAGCTGGTCGCGTTCTGCTTCGCGACGATGGACCGCATCGGCGGCATGCTCGCGAATTCGTTCCTCAAGTCGCTCCGCGAGCAGTACGAGCACGGGCGCGGCCTATCGATGAAGCAGTTCGCCATCCTCGCCCGCACGGTCGGGGAGAACGCGGACGGTCTCGACGACTGCGCGGCGGTGCGTGAGCGACTCCTCGAGTTCGTGCCCGGAGGCTTCACCGAGAAGACGGTCGACCCGCTCGTGCCCGAGATCCTGAAGCTCCTGGAGACGATCACCGAATGGCGCCCCGTGGTCCGCAAGGGCAAGAAGGTCTACGACGACCACGAGTTCGTCGAGTCCCTCTCCAGCCAGTTCAAGCGTCGCCACTCCCTCTCGTCGCGGCAGGTCACCGCCCTGAAACGGGTTCTCGCGATCTACCGGGACAAGATTCCCGGTTACGCGGAGAAGGCGAAGGAGCTCGGGTTGGACGAGGAACCGGAGAAGACCGATGGGGCCAGGTCCGAGTAGCCACGCGGCGGACGATCCGGCGATCGCCGGCTTTCTCCGTTACCTACTCGCCGAGCGCAACGCGGCGGCGAACACCGTCTCCAGCTATCGCATCGACCTCACGCAGCTCGCGGCGTCCAAGTGGGGCGAGACGGCGTCGCCGCCCTACGACTGGAAGGCATTCGGGGAGGCGGACGCCCGTGCCTTCCTGGTCGCGTTCACGCGCGCCGGGGCGACGGCGACGACGGTGCGGCGCAAGCTCGCCGCCGCGCGCACGTTCTGCCGCTACCTCCAGCGCGAAAGCGTGCTGATCGACAATCCGTTCTCGCTGCTCAAGGGCCCGCGCAAGGCGAAGACGCTGCCGAAAGTGCTCTCGGTCGACGACCTGAAAAGCTTTCTCTCGCGCCCGAAGTCGGATCGCGCCGCCGGCACGCTCGGCGAGTATCCCGCGCGGCGCGACACCGCGATCTTCGAGGCTCTCTACTCGACCGGCTGCCGCATCAGCGAGATGATCGCCGTCACCTGGGGCGAGATCGACTTCCGGCGTGGCACGGTGATCGTCACCGGCAAGGGATCGAAGGAACGGCTCGTCATCCTCGGGCGTCCCGCGCTCACGGCGCTGACCGCCCTGCGCGAGACTGTGCGCGCGCTCGATCCGGTGCTCGCCGGCGATTCCACCGCGGTCTTCCTCTCCGATCGGCTGCAGCGCATCTCGGCGCGCTTCGTAGAGCGGCGCATGAAGCGCTACCTGGCCGAGGCAGGGCTCTCGACCGATCTGACGCCCCACAAGCTGCGTCATAGCTTCGCCACGCACCTTCTCGACGCCGGCGCCGATCTCCGATCAGTGCAGGAGATGCTCGGCCACGCCTCGCTCTCGACGACCCAGGTCTACACCCACGTCTCGGTCGAGCGCCTCAAGGAGGAGTACGCGAAGGCCCACCCCCGCGCGTAGAAAATCACATTCACAAATCGGCTGGAATATGGTATCATACCGCCAGAAGAGAAAGGAAGATCGGCAGAAATGACACACAAGGAGAGAGCGAAGGAAGTGCGCAGGATTCTTGCGCTGGACACGGATGAACTGGTGAAGCGCGCGAAGGGGCAGCTCGTGCTGTTCCCGACGCTCGATGAGGTCTACGACTACCTCGCCGAGGAGATGGTGAGAGAGTTCGAGAAGGCCGCCGCAGGCGACCACATCGTCTCGTTCATCATGCCGGTCGGCCCGACGCAGCCCTATCGCCTCATGGCGGAGAAGATCAACTACCGCCAGGTGAACTTGAAGAACGTCCGCTTCTTCTTCATGGACGAGTACGTCGACGACGAGAAGGACAGGCTCATCCCGGCGACGCATCCGCTCTCCTTCCGCGGACAGATCGGGCCGCTGCTCTTCAACCGCATCCGTCCCGACCTGATGATGCCGAAGAGCCAGATCATCTTCCCGCGGCCGGAGATCCTGAAGGATATGCCGAAGATGATCAAGGACGCGGGCGGCATCGAGGTGTGCTACGGCGGCATCGGCATCCACGGGCACGTGGCGTTCAACGAGCCGG
>CACYCW010000042.1 GCA_902773015.1 uncultured bacterium | reverse complement strand
CCAGCCCAAGGACGCGGCCGAGATCGCGAAGATCGAGGGCGTCATCGACTTCGGCGAGAACGTGCGCGGCAAGCGCTGCGTGAAGGTCGTCGATGACATCACCGGTCTCTCCGAGGAACACCTCATCCCGATGGGCAAGCAGATCGTCGTCTTCAAGGGCGACCGCGTGAAGAAGGGCCAGCAGCTCACCGAGGGCCCCGTCATTCCGCAGGAGATCCTCGAGGTGTCCGGTCCGCAGGAGCTTGAGAAGTACCTCGTCAACGAGGTGCAGCAGGTGTATCGCCTGCAGGGCGTCGAGATCAACGACAAGCACATCGAGATCATCGTCCGCCAGATGCTGCGCAAGGTGAAGATCACCAACCCCGGCGATACGGACTTCCTGTGGGGCGAGCAGGTCACGCGCCAGACGTTCCTCAAGGTGAACGAGCGCATGATGGAGGAGGGCCGCCGTCCGGCGGAGGCCCAACCTGCGCTACTCGGCATCACCAAGGCCGCCCTCGAGACCGACTCATTCATCTCCGCCGCGTCCTTCCAGGACACGACGCGCGTCCTCACCGAGGCCGCAACGATGGGCAAGGTCGACGAACTGCGCGGCTTCAAGGAGAACGTCATCCTCGGTCACCTCATCCCGGGCGGCACCGGCTTCCCGATGCACCGCTACCTCAAGCTCGTGCCGCTCTGCGAGACGATCTCCGACGAGGAGATGGACAAGCTCCGCGAGGAGCAGCGCAAGCGGCTGGAGGAGATCTTCGGCATTCCGACCTCGGGCGTGCCGGGCGAGGAGAACGACGACGACGAGAGCGACATGCAGCTTCAGACGTCCCTCGTCAACGACACCGGTGACAGGTCGGCTGACGGAGACGATGTCGTCAACTCCGACGAGCTGATCGGGTCTGGCGTTGATGACGAGAATCCGCTGGACTGAAGGGATGGCTGATGGACGACAGGACAGGTGATCCGCGCCCCAGCTGGGACGAGTATTTCATGGCGCTCGCGACCGTCGTCGCGACGCGCTCGAACTGCTCGCGTCGGCATGTCGGCGCGGTGATCGTGCGCAACCGCCACATCCTCTCCACCGGCTACAACGGCACGCCGCATGGCGTGCGGAACTGCTTCGCGGGCGGGTGTCCGCGCTGCGCCCGCACGACGGAGAGCGGAGATCACCTCGAGGAGTGCCTCTGCGTGCACGCCGAGCAGAACGCGATCTGCCAGGCTGCACTGCACGGCCACGCGATCGAGGGCGGCACGATTTACGTGACGCTCTCACCGTGCCTAACCTGCGCCAAGCTCATCATCAACTCTGGCATCAGCGAGGTCGTCTACCAGGGCGAGTACGCCTTTCTCGACACGGTGAAGGACATCTTCCGCCAGTCGGGTGTGAAGCATCGCCGTCTGAAGGCCACCCCCTTGAAGCAGCCCCTGACGGCCAGTGACGGCAATCGACTGCCGTCAAAAACCATTCGACAATCAAAAAGGAGGACAGTAAAATGAGCAGAAATAAAATCATTGCCGGCAACTGGAAGATGAACGTCAAGCCGTCCGAGACGGCGGCCCTCGTCAAGGGCGTCGCCGAGGCGACGGCCGCCTACTCGAATGTCGAGATCGTCTGCTGCACGCCGGCGATCGACGTCCCCGCCGCCGTCGCGGCTGCTGCGGGCACGCCCGTCGGGATCGGCTCCGAGAACTGCCACTGGGAGGACCACGGCGCCTTCACCGGCGAGATCTCCACCGGCATGCTGCTCGACGCCGGCGCGAAGTACGTGATCGTCGGCCACTCCGAGCGCCGCCAGTACTTCGGCGAGACGGACGAGACCGTCAACAAGCGCGCCCGCGCCGCTATCGCCGCCGGGCTCACGACCATCGTCTGCATCGGCGAGACGCTCGAGGAGCGCGACGCCGGCAAGCTCAACGAGGTCATCGAGCGCCAGGTGAACGTCGGCCTCAAGGACATCTCCGCCGCGGACTGCGCCCGCCTCGTCATCGCCTACGAACCCGTATGGGCGATCGGCACCGGCCGCACCGCGACACCCGACCAGGCGCAGGAGGTGCACGCGCTCATCCGCGCGACCCTCGCGAAGCTCGTCGGCGTCGAGACCGCCGAGACCGTCCGCATCCAGTACGGCGGCTCGATGAAGCCCGGCAACGCCGCGGAGCTCCTGGCGAAGAAGGACATCGACGGCGGCCTCATCGGCGGTGCCGCCCTCAAGGCGGCGGATTTCGCCGGCATCATCGCCGCGGCCTCCGCCGCAAGCTGAGGCACCTCGGCCATGAAAAACCACATCCCACTCGTGGCGTTCGCGGCGGCGCTTGTCGCCGTCGCGGGCTGCTTCGACGAGCCGACGCCGGCCTCCAAGTCGGTGCCGGCGGAGCAGCGCGTCTACCTGAGCGACAAGGGCCTCACGGAGCTGCCCGCGGTGAACCCCAAGGCGGACTACCTCAACCTTGACCGCAACGCGCTCACCAATGTCGGCGGCGTCGCGACGCTCACGGGTCTCAAGTGGCTTCGGCTCAACGACAACCGTCTCGCTGCACTCCCAGACCTGAAGTCGCTCGTCGCCCTCCGGCGTATCTACCTCCGGAACAACCGCTTCACGGCTGTTCCAGAGACGCTGAAGGACCTCCCTGCGCTGACGGACATCGACCTCTCCGGGAATCCGATCCGGGAGATTCCGGCGTGGCTCGCCGAGAAGAAGGGCCTCAAGAACCTCTCCTTCTCGCGCACCCAGGTGACGAAGCTCCCCGAGAACCTCGAGGCCTGGAAGTCGCTCCAGTCCCTGCAGCTCGGCGAGCTCAACCTGCCTGACGTGGAGATGGCCCGCATCCGCAAGGCGCTTCCCGGCGTCGCGATCGTCTTCTGACAAGCGGATGACAGTCGCCAATAGGGCGGGACTCGAGGAACTGGCGTCCGGCAGGCTCGGACGCCTTCTTCTTAGGTACTCCTGGCCGGCGCTAGTGGCGATGAGCATCAATGCGCTCTACGCCGTCGTTGACCGGTTCTACATCGGCCAGGGCTGCGGCGAGGCGGCGATGGCGGGGCTGACGCTGACGATTCCGCTGATGATGCTCTTCGGGGCGTTCGGCGTGTTCGTCGGCGCTGGACACTCCGCGGTCCTGTCGATCAAGCTCGGCGAAGGCGACAGTCTCGCCTGCGAGCGGCTCGTCGGCGAGCTCATCGCGCTGAAGCTCATCTTCTTCTTCATCCTGCCGCCGCTCGTCTTCTTCAACACCGACACGGTGCTGATGTGGTGCGGCGGCGCGAAGGTGTCCCCTGAGGCCTTTGCCGCCGCGCGCTCCTACCTTCGAACCGTCGTCTTCTCCCATCTCTTTTCGCACCTGGCATTCGGACTGAGCGCCCTGACGCGGGCGGAAGGGGGCGCCATCCGCTCGATGGCCTCGCTCGCGGTCGGCTTTGGCGCGAACCTCGTCCTCGACCCGATCTTCATCTTCGGCTTTGACCTGGGCATCGACGGCGCGGCGTGGGCGACGAACATCGCGATGGTCGCGAGCTTCCTCTGGGCGCTACGCTACTATCTTGACGGCTCGAATATCGTGCGGCTCGACTGGCGGCGCATCGGCCTCTACCGCGCGTTCCTCGCGCGCACGTCCGCAATCGGCTTCGCCCCGTTTCTACAGCAGTTCCTCGGCGCGGCGATCAACGCCTCGCTCGCCTTGGCGTTCGCGAAGTGGGCGCCGGATGAATCGGCGGCGACGACGCAGATCGCCTCGCTCGGCGTCTTCCAGAGCGCGATGATCCTGACGCTGATGCCAGTGTTCGGCGCGCAGCAGGGCCTTCAGCCGATCTTCGGCTACAACTGGGGCGCGCGGAACTTCCGCCGCGTACGCGAGGCGCTCGTCCTCGGCTACTGGGTGACGACCGTCCTCTGCGTCCTCGCGTGCGTCGCGCAGGTGGTGCCGCCGTTCCCGACCGCGATCGCGCGGTTCTTCGTCTCCGTGGACAATCCTTCCCTGCTTCGCATCGCCGCGCATGACCTGCAGGTCTCCAACTGCATGATCTGGACGATTGCCATTAACGTGGTGGCGACGACCTACTTCCAGTCAATTGGACATCCCCTCATGGCGATCGTGCTCTCCACTATGCGTCAGGGCGTCATCCTCATCCCCTGCGTGTGGCTGCTGCCGCATCTCATGGAGGACCGGATGCTCGCGATCTGGCTCGCTCTGCCGATCTCCGATGTCCTGTGCCAGCTCATGACGGTCCCTCCGTTCTTCCTGCACCTGCGTTTCCTCCGCCGCGTCCGTTCCCGCGACCGCTAGTTCCATCGCCCTGCCCCTATCTACAAGAGATGCGCCCCGTCCAAAAGTAAACGCATGTTCTGAAAGTAAGCGCGGCTAAGGTTTGCTTTAGCGCAGATTGCGTTTCAATTGGCGAGGGAGTTTCGCTCCAAAGCTGGGGTCTCGACGAGGTTGTCGTT
>CACYCW010000041.1 GCA_902773015.1 uncultured bacterium | reverse complement strand
TCGTGATTCGCTCCGGACACGATTACCTGACGACGTTCCTCTATGGCACGAGCGGAGATTACGCCGTCGTCCTCGACCAGGGGCTCCACGCGAAGGAAGAGGTCGGGGACGACGGTCAGATGAAGCGTGTCGTTGAGAGGGCGACGGCAGAGTGGCGCCTCTCCCCGGCCACGAAGGTGATGATCTCTCGCACGTTGTCGACGATTGGCACACGCATGAGCGTACACACGATGGCGTTCGACGCGGCCGGAGAGCGCAAGAGCGAATGCGCCTTCTGCGAGGGTCGCGCCGAGGTGAACACGGGCGAACTCGTGCCGAAGGAGTCGGTCGATAGCGAGGAGCTCGCCAAGCGCGCCGCCGAGGCGACCGAGACGACCGCGCCGGCCGAACCCGAGGACAAGAAGGCGGAGGGTGAGTCTGCGACCTCCACTAACGAGTGATGCCCGCCAAGACCGTTCTGTCACCACAATAACCAACAACAATCAAGGAAATCCACACCGTCTCTCCGATTCGACAACCAGACGATTCGACGATTAGACGATAAGAAAAGCCATGGTCATCCATCAGTTCAACAAACTCATTCGCAACAAGTGGATATGGGGCGCGTTTGCCGTCGCCATCTCCGCATTCTTCGCCTTCGACTTCCTCGTCGACGACATCGGACGGTCGTCCGACGAGCGCGGTTCCGGTAGCGCCGGAACCCTCGCCGGCGAGCCTGTGGACGCGAAACTCTTCCAGACGCTCGCCGAGGAGATTCGCGGTTTCGGTCGTCAGCGCGACTGGCGCCGCAATGTCGGCGAGGTCAACCGCGAGGCGTGGGAGAACTATGCCGCGCTCAAGGTCGCCGGTCAGGACGGCATCGAGGCCACCGAATCCGAGGTGCGCACGATGATCCGCAACGACCGCACATTCCAGGAGAACGGCGGCTTCAGCTTCGCCCTCTATCGCCGCATCCTGCGCGACAACGGCCTCACCCCCGAGCGCTTCGAGGAGTATCTCCGCCGCCGCGTCACCCTCATGCGCATCGGCCAGGCCGTCCTCTCCTCCGCCACGTGGACCTCGCCAATGGAGCTCGACCGGGCTCTTGCGGACATGACGGACGTCTTCACCGTTCGTGTCTCCCGCTTCCGGCAGGACGCCAAGGCCGCCGCCGCCGTAAAGGTCGATGACGCCGCCCTGCGCAAGTGGTACGCAGCCAACACCAACTCGCTCGCGCTCCCCGAGCGCGTGAAGATCCGCTTCGTCAAGTTCGATGCGACCAACCCGATGACCCTGGCGAAGATGTCCGTCACTGAGGACGAGATGCGCGATCATTATGACACGACGATCGATAAGTACACCTCCACGGGCACGAACGGCGTCGATGTCGTGAAGAAGTTCGAGGAGGTCAAGGCCGACATCGAGAAGGAGCTCCGCCAGATCGCCGCCGTCCAGTGCCTTGAAACGAATGCCAATTACCGCGCCTACACCAAGCGGGCCGCCAAGGGGTCCTCCCGCCTCGACGAGATCGCCAAGGAGGACGGTCTCAATGTCGAGACAAGCGACTGGTTCGCCGTCGATGGCGAATACAAGGAAGGCTTCATGAAGCGCATTTCGCAGATCTGCCCCGGTGCGAAGAACCTCGCCGAGGCGGTCGCGGAACTCGACTCGTCGAGTGAGGACCTGCGTTACGGCGTCGTCAGCTCCGACAAGGCGGTGTGGCTCATCGAGAAGAAGGAGACGAGCCCCAGCCACGTGCCGAGCTTCGCTGACGCGAAGGAGGTGATTCGTCCCCGTGCGCTGAGCGACGCGAAGGCGGACGCCTTCAAGGCCGAGGTCTCCGCGATTGCCGCCAAAGGTGCGAAGGCCGTCCTCGCGACAAAGGACGTCTCGACCAACCTCACGTTCTCCGTTGCCGATCTGAGCCAGGGTGCCGCGGCGTCGTTCCCAGACCAGATGGCAATCGCCCGCGCGGCGATGAAGCTCAAGAAGGGCGAGGTCTCCGAGTTCACGCTCACCGGCACCGGCCGTGCGCTTCTCGTCGTCTGCGAGAAGCGCGAACCCGGCGATGCCGCGAAGGCGATGGTGCTGCGCGGACAGGTGCGTGACGACCTGGCGATGCTCCAGCTTCGCCAGATTCCCGAATCCTGGCGCAAGTGGAACCTCGAGCGCATGGGCTTCGTGACGGGCGAGCTCTCGTCCGTCGAGATCGTGAAGGAAGAGGAATGACGCTTCGCTTCAGGCGAATCCATCCCGATGCGACGCTGCCGTCGTACGCGCATCCCAGTGATGCGGGGATGGATGTCAGGAGCGTGGAGGACGTGATGATTGCGCCGGGAGCTCGCGCGCTCGTCCACACCGGCCTCGTGATGCTGCTTCCGCCCGGCTACGAGGCGCAGGTCCGCCCGCGTTCCGGGCTCGCCCTCAAGCATGGCATCACCGTGCTCAATACGCCTGGAACGATCGATTCCGGCTATCGCGGTGAGGTGGGGGTGATCCTCGCCAACTTTGGCGATGCCGACTTTCCCGTGAAGAAGGGGGACAAGATTGCCCAGATCGTCGTTTCCCCCGTGTCCCAGGCCGAGATCATCGAGACCGATGAAGTCGACTTGACCGACCGTGGCGACGGAGGCTTCGGCTCGACCGGCAGGAGCTAGGCAACTCAACTTTCAACCCTCAACGTGGAACTTAGGATCTATAAGTACGGCGAGAAGGTGCTGCGCGAGAAGGCCGCGCCGGTCGCTGTCGTCGACGATCGCCTGCGGAAACTCGCGAGCGACATGATCGACACGATGCACGCCTCCAAAGGCGTCGGGCTCGCGGCTGAGCAGGTCGGTCACACGGAGCGGATGTGCGTCATTGACATTCCCGAGGGCTGTGATGACGCTGAGGACGCGGCGTTCAACGCGCCGATCGCGATGCCGCTCAAGCTGTTCAATCCCGAGATCGTCGCACAGGAGGGCAGTCAACGGGACAAGGAGGGCTGCCTCAGCTTCCCTAACGTCGGCGGCAGCCTGACGCGCGCCGCGCAAGTCACGTGCCAGTACCTGGACGAGAGCAACCAGCCGCAGATGATTACTGCCCGTGGCTTTCTCGCGCGGGCGCTTCAGCATGAAATCGACCACCTGAACGGCATCCTCTACATCGATCACATGTCCGCCGTCGAACGCCTGGCCTGCGCGGCGAAGCTCAAGCGTCTCGCCAAGGCCAATGGCGGGGTCCGTTGAAAAACCTCAATCCCTCAAATCCTCAACCCCTCAACATCTTATGTCAATGTGGAATCGCAAGGCCGAAACCCTCTCTCGTGAGGAATACACTAAGGTGCAGTTCGACGGTCTGCGCAAGTCCCTTGCGCGCGTCTGGACGAATGACTTCTACCGCGAGCGTCTGCGTCGCGGCGGTGTCTCTTCTCCCGAGGACGTGAAGTCCCTTGATGACCTCGCACGGCTGCCGCTCTTCACGAAGGATGACTTCCGGGACGCCTATCCGCTCAAGATGTGCTGCGTCGATCGCCGCGACCTCATGGAGTTTCACATGTCCTCGGGCTCCACCGGCACGCCGGTCGTCATGGCCTACACGAAGAACGATCTCCTCCAGTGGGCGGAGTGCATGGCGCGATGCTTCGCGATGGCCGGTCTTGAGAAGGGCGACCCGCTGCAGATCATGCCGACGTTCGGGCTCTTCAACGGCGGCTTTGGCTGCTATCACGGCGCGCGCAAGGCCCAACTCTTCACGATTCCCGCCTCGTCCGGCAACACCGAGCGCCAGCTGAAGCTCATGAAGGACTTTCACACCAAGGGCTTCGTGAGTGTCGTGTCCTATGTGCCGCGTCTCATCGAGAAGCTCGATGCGCTGCCTGAGGGCGAGCGCGACCTGCCCGATCTCAAGGTCGGCATCTTCGGGTCCGAGACGTTTTCGGACGAGACGCGCCGGCGCATCGAGTCGCGGCTCGGCATCGAGTGCTTCGACATCTACGGCATGACCGAGACCGGCGGCATCGGCACGACAGGACAGGACTGCCGCTGCCACTGCGGCATTCACGTCTGGGAGGACCAGTACATCACCGAGATCATCGACCCGGAGACGGGTGAGGTGCTGCCGGACGGCGAGTACGGCGAGGTAGTCTTCTCTTCGCTCACTCGCGAGGCGATGCCGATCATTCGCTACCGCACCCACGACATCAGCCGCATCCTCTCCCGGGAGAAGTGTGCGTGCGGGCGCACCTCGCTGCGGATCGACCGCATCACTGGCCGCACCGACGACATGCTGATTGTCAAGGGCGTCAACTTCTATCCGCGCCAGGTCGAGCAGGCCCTCATGGAGATCCCAGGAGTCAAGGACGAATTCCAGATCATTCTCGAGGAGCGGAACGGCATGACGGATGTCACCGTCAACGTCGAGGCGGAACCCGGCGTCACCGGGCACATGGTTGCCAAGCACCTGCGCGAGCGCCTCGGGTTCCTGCCAAAGGGCGACGTCTTCCCGATCGGCGCGCTGCCGCGTAACGAGGGCAAGGCGAAGCGCGTCATCCGCCGCAAGCTCGACTGAACCACCTCCGCGGATTCAAGGAGAGCTGTAATGGTCGATGATGTGGCTGACAGGGCGCTCGGGTGCTTCTGGGGACTGATCAAGGGTGTTGGCGTGACGGTCGTCGCGTTGATTGTCGTGGGCATCATCGGCGTGGTTTTCTTTGATGACGACAAGCCGTCGTCTGAAACATCAGGTGAAGAGGTCTCGAAGGATGCGGAACGCAAAGGCGTGTCCGGCAAGCTGAAGCCCCAGCCGGCCGGTGGCAGGAAGACGCTCGAGGATCGCGTCTACACGCGCGACGACCCGCCGCCCGGTGTCAGGTTCTCCCCCGGCAGGACCAACGCGATGTCCGTCGCCGAAGCCGTCGCCCAGCTTGACGATCTCATCGGCCTCAAGCCCGTCAAGGAGAAGGTGAAGAAGTTCGCCGCGTTCGTGGAGGTGGCGCAGAAGCGCAAGGCGGCGGGTCTCAAGGTGCCGGACATCTCCTACCACATGGTCTTCACCGGCAACCCCGGCACGGGTAAGACCACCGTTGCGCGTATCATGGCGGACATCTACCGGGCGCTCGGCGTCGTGAAGGAGGGCCACCTTGTCGAGACCGACCGTGGCGGACTCGTCGCCGGCTACACCGGGCAGACGGCCATTAAGACCGGCAAGGTGATCGACTTCGCCCTCGATGGAGTCCTCTTCATCGACGAGGCCTACGCCCTCAACGAAGGCAGCCAGGATTCGTTCGGACAGGAGGCGATCGCGACGCTCCTGAAGCGCATGGAGGACGATCGCGAACGTCTTGTCGTGATTGTCGCGGGCTACTCGCACGAGATGAAGCAGTTCATCGACGCGAACTCCGGCATCGCCTCGCGCTTCAACCACTATATCGAGTTCCCCGACTACTCGGCGAAGGAGCTTGCCGCGATGTTCCGGCAGCGGGCGCGCAAGAGCCAGTACGTGCTCTCCGCCGACACGGAGCACTGGCTTGACGGGGCGATCGCGCTCTGGACGAAGGATCGCGGGAGCAAGTTCGGCAACGGCCGCTGGGTGAGGAACCTCTTCGAGAAGACGGTCGAACGCCAGGCGATGCGGGTCGCCGCGCTGAAGGAGCCCACCACCAACGACCTCATGTGCATCACGCTACATGACGTCGGCATCCGTCTGAAGGACGAGAATGCGTCGAAAGAGGACTGAGCGTCTTCCCATGAACGAGGAAGATTTGATATAATAATTCAAAACTTAACGAAAGGGTTCAGGATGAAAAAGCTCATTACGATCATGATGGTTGCGGCGCTCGCGCTTTCGAGCGCGATTGCCGCGCAGTGCGAGGGTAAGACCCAGACGGGCGCGCGTTGCAAGCGCGAGGCAGCCGAGGGATCGAAGTACTGCATCGGGCACAAGGACCAGGCGAAGGTCGCCGCCGCGGCGAAGGCCAAGAAATCCGCCGCGAAAGCCAAGGCCGCAGCTGCGGCCGAGAAGCCGGTGGCCGCAACGGAGAAGTCGGCGGCTGTTGCGAAGGAGAAGGACGACGGCCAGTGCTGGGCGGTTACCGAGAAGGGAACACGCTGCAAGCACAAGAAGGACGGCACGAGTGACTACTGCAAGCTGCATGCCGTCTCGAAGAAGCCGAGCAAGCCGCAGACGCGCTGTCGCGCCATGAACTGGAACGGCCAGCAGTGCTCCCGCAGGCCTGAGCCCGACAGCTACTACTGCAAGCAGCACATCAAGGGCAACTGATTGCTGTTACCCGGACGATTAGCTCAGTTGGTTAGAGCAGGACCTTTACACGGTCAAGGTCGGGGGTTCGAGTCCCTCATCGTCCACCAAGGGTTGAATCCGAAAGGGAGAAGAGAACTTCTCCCTTCGATTTTATATGAATAGCGGACGGAGAGCAGTCTCGTTCCGCTTCCGGTGCGTAGTTCGGTTCGGATTTCGACCGGAACTTCGACGAGCTGGATCTTGGGCCGGCGGCGGCTCGCGGCGCGCCGCGACGACGGCGGGAGGCGCGTTTGGGAACGCAGATGGCTTGCGTCATACGCGAAGTTTGGCAAAATGACGTGTGGCTACGACGGTCGCGCCATTGGCTCCGAGGTGGCGATCCTACGGCTTTCCATTGACGGCGCGACCTACGCCACAACGTCATTTTGCCAAGTCTGGCGACGTGAGCGCACCCATACCCCAAAGGATGCAAACCAAGGCAAATACCCTTCGTGGCGTAGGCGCGGCGATAGGGGCTGCAATTGGAAAGCCAATGGATCGTCAACCGCCGCGCCGTCGGAATGCGCCCGCGCCGAAGGCGTCGGGTTGCCTGAGCGCGAAGCGCGAACCCCGCAGGGGCCGCAAGGGGCCGTGCCACATGGGTATTTGCCTTAATTCTCTGCGTATGCCGAAGGCATCTGCGTTCCAAATACCGCCCCGCACCCCGCCACCCCACAAAAACTTTTTTTCAAATACCCCCTTGCGCCCGAAAGGGGAATTTGATATATTACGCGGTGTAAGGCATATAAGGTCTCCGGCGGGTGCCGGAAAAACCGCGTGTGCCAAACGTTAACGGAGAGACGGAAACGATGGAAAAGTACGGCAAAGAGAGCCATGAGACAAGCGGTCTGGGTATCGCTTGCGCTGGCGTATCTGCGTCCGCCCTCGACCTTCGCGCACCGTCAATCCACTCCGGCACACTGAGTTGTGCAGGAAAACAAAGGAACAAGACAATGAAGAAACTCATGATTGCAGCCTCTGCGGCACTCTGCGCCACAGTAGG
>CACYCW010000040.1 GCA_902773015.1 uncultured bacterium | reverse complement strand
GCCCTTGCCCCAGAGCTTGTTGGCGAGCACCACGATCGCGTCGCCGATGGAGGCGTCGCCGTGGGGGTGGTACTGCATCGTCTGGCCGACGATGTTCGCGACCTTGGTGTAGCGGCCATCGTCCTGCTCGAAGAGCGCGTGCAGGATGCGGCGCTGCACGGGCTTGAGCCCGTCCTCCACCGACGGAATCGCGCGCGAGCAGATGACGTAGGCCGAGTACTGGCGGAAGTTGATGTCGAAGAGGTCGCGCATCGGCCCCGAGCCGGTGAGACCCGGCGCAGGGTGAGGCGGCGATGGAGGCGGCGTGGCCGTCGCCACCGCCTTCGAGGGCTTGCGCCCGCCGCCGTCTGTCCTTTTCGGCTTCTCTTGACCGTCGCCAGCGACCGCCGATGACGACTCCAAGCCGTCCGCAGCACACGAGGGAGCGCTGGTGAACAGATCGAGGTTGTCAAACAGGCTCGGCGGCTCGGCGTCTTTCTTCGTTTTCGCCATCGGATTGGTTTGCTTTATGGGCGATTGCTGACAAATTTAGACCTTATAGTACCCTTCCCAGCCCTTGCGGGGGCGGGGGCCCTTGATGAAGTAGTTGGCGTACTCGTCGCCGACGATTTCGCCCTTCGCGCGATTGAAGACGATCGAGCGGTTGACGCGCTGGGCGATGCAGCCGAGCGTGAAGAGCTGTGAGATACGGCCGCTGATCTCGAACGGGCTCGTCGTCTTCGTCTCACCCCTCACCGCGCGGATGAAACTGCGGTAGTGGGTCTCGGTCTCCGGCGGGTAGTCGGGCAGCTTCGCGTTGAAGTCACCCACGATGTGCAGCGGGTGCTTGTGCGAGAGCGATTGCCAGATGGTGCCGTCCTTGCAGTACATCTCCTTGCCCGGGTAGAGCTTCTTCGCCGAGCTGTCCTCGACGTTCGCCGAGTTCTTCGGAATGCCGTCGGGCACGTCGAAGACGAAACCCTTCGGGAGCTTCGGCCAGTTGTCAGCCCCATCATACCACTCGAGACGGAAGTCGTCGTGGAGGTCGTTCTTCGGGAAGGTGAACGCGAGTGTCGTTGCGCACGGGAAGGCGAACTGATTCCACCCCTCGCACTTGACGAGGTCGATCTTCGTCGGAAGGTCGCACTTGAGGAGGAACTGGTGCACGCAGTCCATCGTGTGCGCACCCCAGTCGCCGAGCGCCCCGTTGCCGAAGTCGTACCAGCAGCGCCACTCGCCCTGCGTGTACTCCGGCGAGTACTCGTGATAGCGCGCAGTCGCGAGCCACGTGTCCCAGTCGAGGGTCGCGGGAATGTCCTCGCCGATCGGGTAGGTGAAGATGTTGCCCTTGTACTTGTGCCAGCGACGGGCCATGTTCATGTGGACGCGCACGAGCTCTACGTCCTTGACAACGCCCTTGCCGACATACTCCTTGAACTGGTGGTACTTGATCGTCGAGTGGCCCTGGTTGCCCATCTGCGTGACGACACCGGAGGCCTTCGCCTGGCGGATCAGGAGGTCGCACTCCTCGTAGGTGTGGGCGAGGGGCTTCTCGACATAGACCGCCTTGCCGAGCTTCATCGCGTGCATCGCCGCGGGGAAATGGGAGAAGTCGGGTATAGCGATGAGGACGGCATCGATCTGCTCGGCCATCTCGTCAAACATGACGCGGAAGTCGCGGTATCGCGGCAGGGCCGGATAGTCCTTGATTGCTGGCAGCGTGGCCTTGGCGCCCATGTCCGTGTCGCACAGCGCCACGAGCTCGCAGATGTCTGGCGCATCCTTCCGGAACTGCTGGATGTCATACCACGCCTGCTGGCCTACACCAATCGCGGCAAGGCGCACCTTGCCGTTGGCCGCGTAGGCGCGAGGGGAGAAAGCCGCGGGCATTAGCGGAGTCACACCCGCCGCGAGCAGGGTCTTCAAAAGGCCTCTGCGATTCATGTCAGAGCTCCTTCACCTTTAGGTTGCAGTAGGAAACGGTCGAGTCATGATGATCCTGGATGAGCAGACGGCCCTTCTCAAGCTCTCCCCAACGACGGCCTTCCGTGCCCCAAGTCGCGTACTTGGAGGCATCGACCGCGTCACGGAACGCCTTCGAGCCGCGCTCGTACTCGAGCACCTTGACGCCATTGAGCCAATGCTCGACGTGCTTGCCGCGCGAGACGACCATGCCGCTGTTCCACTGGCCGATGGGCTTGACGTACTTCTCGGCGTTCGCCGGGATGAGGTCGTAGAGCGCCGCGACGCGGCGGTTGCCGTTCAGGCCCTTCGTCGAGTCGGGATGCGCGGCGTCGAGCACCTGGTACTCCTCGCAGGTGCCCTTGTTGGCGTTCTCGTCATAGAAGTACTTGATGCCGGAGTTCGCCGCCTCGGTGAGGCGGAAGTCGAACTTGAACATGAAGTCGCGATAGGTCTTCTTCGTGACGATGTCGCCGCCGCCACCAAGCTTCTGGTCCTCCGGCGGAAGCGGGAACCACTTGCCGTTGGCGATGCCGTTCACCGGGCGCATCGTGAGGCAGCCGTCCTTCACGAACCAGCCGCGCCCAGGGAAGGTCCTGAAGTCCCACTCCTTCTTCGTGCCGACCCACTTGTCCGCCGGCAGGTTCCTGCCGTCGAAGAGCAACTCCCAGCCCTCGGCCTTCTCCTTCGCTGTGAGCGTGTTCGCGCCGGCGGGGACGGGTTGCATCTTCGCCTTCACGCGAATCGTGTCCATCACGCCTCGATAGTAGCCGAACGACTCGGCGACCTCGGCGAGATTGTCCTCGAAATCCTTCTCGTACTCGATGTGGCAGACGCCGGTGTAGCCGACCTCGGCGAGCGCGGTGAGAATGCCGGGAATGTCGAGCTCACCGCGCGGGCCCTCCTTCGCGAAGTTCTTCACCGGGTCGATCTGTATGTTCTTCAGGTGGATGTCGTAGATGCGGTCGCCGTGCTTGCGGATGAAGTCGACCGGATCGAGCCCGGCGCGACGCTCGTGACCGACGTCGAGGCAGACGCCCACGCGGCGGTCGCGGTTGCCGATGCGCTTGAGGGACGCCTCGGCCGTCGGATAGAGATAGGCGTTGTCCGGGCCATGATTGTGGATCGCGGCGCAGATGTCGAACTCCTTGCAGAGCTTCTCGAGCACGTCGATCATCCGGTCGCTCTCGAGGCGCTTCTCGCGCCCAGGCATTCCCTTCTTCCACTTCGGATTGTTCTCGAACGGCACGACGACGACCATCTTGATGCCATAGGCCTTCGCGAACTCGAAGATCTTGCGTGCGTCGGCCTCGTTGTCGTAGTAGAGCGGACCCGCCCCGAGGCACTCCACCCCGGCCGCGGCGCACTTGGCCTTGAACTCGGCGATCGGCGCCTCAGCACCCTTCATGTAATCTATGAAGTTAGGCTTGATGCAGAGGTAGTGGGCGTCGATGCGCTGCATGATCGCGAGCGTCTCGTCGATGGTCTTGCGGGTGAAAGTGTAGCCGGCGAAACCGAGCTTGTAGGGCAGATTCGACTGCCGGATGCTCGGGCTCGGCTTCTTCACGCAGGCGGGTTTAGCGCAGGCTCCCTGCTTCGCGCACTGGCACGGCTTGCAAGCGCACGTCTTGCAGGTGCAGGCTGCGGGTTTCGCGCAGTCACCCGGCTTCACGCAGGCGTAGGCCGTGCCGCACTTGCAGGCGGGTTTCGTTAAATCGCACGGCTGCTGCGTCGCACAACCGACCGCGATCGCGGCAACGAACGCCGCGGTGATGAACGAGATTCTTGCTCTTGCTTTCATCTTTTCCTTCTTTCTTTATTCCTGATTTCTGATTTGATTAGCCTTTCATGACCTCGTTGAAATCGAGCCCGAACTCGCGCAAGTTGACGGTGAGATCGAACCTGTCGCGCGCGAACGGCTTCATGAGCGCATCCGCCGCGGTGAGACCGGTCGATTCCGTCTTCGGATTCCAGTTGAGCGAGAAGCCGTTCTTCCGGCCGCGCCCGAGCTCCATGCACATCTGCCCGAGCGAGCACATCGCCGTCGAGAGGTGTCCGCCCTCGGCATTCGTCGCCGTCATCGACGGATCGCCGGCACGAACGGCCGCGAGCCAGTCGTCGATGTGCACCTGCGTCGCCGGGGCGCGCTGCGTCTCGAGCTTCGGCAGGAGCGACGGCTTCGAGGCGGCGATCGGCCCGAGCTGCCCCTTGCGCACCTTGGGTTCGGGGTCGGATGGCGTCACCTTCGCCGCGCCGCGCGTGCAGAAGAGCCAGTCTCCGTTCTCGCCGATGAACTTCACGCCGTTCTGGTAGCAGTCGCAGACGTGTACGTCGGTGAAGCCGCCATTGAAGGCGTAGTGGAGGTCGTAGTTCGTGTGGACGTTCCAGAGCTTGCCGCCCGTGAGGTCCATCCACGCGCACGTGCCGTACACGGATTCCGGCCCGATCGCGCCGAGTCCCCAACGGACGATGTCGAGATGGTGGGCGCCCCAGTTCGTGATCATGCCCCAGCCGTACGGCGCGAGCTGGATCCAGCCCGGACGCGAGCCGATCTTCGAGAGGTCCTGCGTGTGGCAGCGCGTCTCGTTGTAGGGCGCGGTGGGATCCGTCGGGCCGAGCCAGGTGGCGTAGTCGAACGTCGTCGGCACCGGCTGCGCGGCGGAGCTACCGCCCGCCTTGTCGAGGCCGATGCCGACCTCGACACGCTTCACCTTGCCGACCGCGCCGGCGCGCACCGCATTGCAGACGCCCTTGAACTGGGTCCAGTTGCGCTGCTGCGAACCGACCTGCATGACCGTGCCGAATCGCTCCGCGAGGTTGGCGAGGAGACGCCCCTCGCGGATCGTCTGGGTGAACGGCTTCTGCAGCCACACCGCCTTGCGCGAGCAGATCGCGGTCGTCGCGACAAGCGCGTGCCAGAAGTCCGGCAGGCAGATCATCACCGCGTCGATGTCCTCCCGCGCGCACAGCTCCTTGTAGTCATGGTACCTAGCGACGGTCGAGCCGTCAGCGTAGGCAGTGTCGATGCGCACGGCTGAGTGGTCGAGACGTCGGCTGTCGAGGTCGCAGACGGCGACGATGCGGGCGATGTCCTTCCGGGCGAGCACGCACGGGATCTCGAACGTGGAGGCGATGCGGCCAAGGCCGATGACGCCAATGCGCACCTTGCGGTTCGCGGCGAAGCCGGTCGCCGTGCAGCCACCGAGGACGATTGGCGCCGCGCCGACGGCGATCATCGACCGGACAAAAGATCTTCTGGAGACGTGGGTCATGTCATTTTCCTTCTCTTGCTGTTTCAGAAATCCGTCGAGTCGCAGACGAGCGACTCCATGATGTAGTCCTTGCGCTCGGGCGTATTCGAGCCCATGTAGAACTTGATGGTCTTCTCGACGTCAACGTCGTCCGCGCACGTGACGGGCGTGAGACGCATGTCGGCGCCGATGAAGTCCCGGAAGTCCTCCTTGTCGATTTCGCCGAGGCCCTTGAACCGGGTGATCTCGCAGCCGCGGCCGCACTTGGCGATCGCGGCCTCGCGCTCGGCATCGGTGTAGCAGAAGTAGTGCTCCTTCTTGTTGCGCACCCGGAAGAGCGGCGTCTCGAGGATGTAGACGCGGCCATCGAGGATTAGCTGGCGGTAGAACCGCATGAAGAACGTCGTCAGGAGCATGCGAATGTGCAGCCCGTCGACATCGGCATCCGTCGCGAAGATGATCTTGCCGTACCGCAGGTGGTCGAGGGTGTCCTCCACGTCAAGGGTCTTGATGAGGTTGAAGAACTCCTCGTTCTTGTAGAGCACCTCCTTGCCGACGCCGCACGTGTTGAGCGGCTTGCCGCGCAGAAAGAAGACTGCCTGGTTCATCGCGTCACGCGCCCCGCCGAGGGTGCCGCCAGCCGACTGCCCCTCGGTGAGGAAGATCATCGTGTCCTCGCCCTCGGCCTTGCCCGTCTTCCTGTTCACCTTGTCGAGCCGCAGGTGGTTCTTGCTGTCCTTGAGCTGCGGCACGCGTACGCTCGTCGCCTGCGTACGCTCGCGCGCCTGCTTCTTGATCGTGTTGAGCTGCGAACGGATCTTGCCCGTCTCCTCGACCTTGGCGATGAGCTTCTCCGTCTCCGCCGGAGCGCGGTGAAGCGCGGCGAGGATCTCCTTCTTCATCTCGGCGACGAGGTCGGCCTTGATGTCGTTCATCACGAACTTGATCTTCGTCTGCCCTTCGAAGACGGGGTTCATTATCCTCACCGACACCGCGCCGAGAAGCCCGTCGCGTATGTCGTCGCCGTCGAACTTCTTCTTCGGGTCG
>CACYCW010000039.1 GCA_902773015.1 uncultured bacterium | reverse complement strand
CGTCTTCTCCATCGCCTCGAAGTGGATGTCGGACGCGTTCGTCTTCAGCGCCTCGACCATGATCGTGTTGACCATGCGGATGACGGGGGCCTCGCCCGCCGCATCGAGGGAGGCGTCGAGCGCGTCATCGGCCGACTTGTCGTCGCCGGCGGACATCTCGATTTCGCCGTCCTCCCCCTTCATGATGTTCTCCATCGCGAGGGCGGGGTTCGCCGCGTCCTCGGCCTGCTTGAGGCGTGAGAGGATCTCGAGGAGCTCGTCCGATGGCGCGACGGTGATCCACATACGGCCGCGGCTCCAGCGCGCGACTTCCTCCTGCGCCGGCAGGTCGAAGGGATCGGCGAAGGCGACCGTGAGCCGCCCGTGGATCTGGGCGATCGGCAGCGCCTTCACGCGCAGCCATGCCTCGGACTTCATGCCGCAGAGAAGATCGGTCGGCGGTGAGAAGCCCTGCGGCAGCGTAATCGGCTGTACGCTGAGATAATCAGCCGCCGCGATCGCGAACTCCCTTGTGTCGGCGATCTTGCGAAGCTCCTCCACGCCGCCCCGGCGCAGACTCGGCTTTCTCTTGAGCGATAGCACTGCCATGGTAGACATGGTTAAGCACAAACCGTGCCAAGAAGGGGAGCGGCTGTTGCCGACTACAGTCAATTGCCGTCGAAGGCTGTCGGTTCCCATTGGCACGGCATGTGCTTATCAATATCTACCATGGCCGAAGAAACAGAACCACCCAAATTTGACGCACGTCTTGAGGAAGGGGTCGCGTATCTCGAGCAGATGCTGGAGATCATGCCCGACGATCGCTCGACCTTGGAGTTTCTTGTTGTCGCCTACGAGCAGCTCAACCAGCACGAGAAGGGGCAGAAGGCGCTCGTCTCGCTCACGAAACTACTCATCAAGGAAGGCGATACCTCGGCGCTCGAAGGGCTTCTGCCGCGTCTTCAGGCGAGCGACTACGAGCCGGCGAAGGTGCTTGCCCTGCGTGTCGCGCGCCTGACGGCGCCGGCGCCGGACCTGACGCCGGAGAAGCCGCGCGAGCTCACGGCGGTGGAGAAGGCCGAGGTGACCGCCAAGGACGCGATCGCTGCTGAGCTCGCCCTCGCCGACCTGCTCAAGGAGGGGGGCGTGCTCACCGACGAGCAGCATTCCGGCCTCAGGGCGCAGGTCGAGTCGATGCCGACGGACGGGCGGGTCTTTCTCATTTCCGCGATTCAGATTCTTGAAAAAGAGAACGTCTCCCTGGCAGAGCAGGCTATCGAGTTCCTGGCGGATCGCTGTGGCACGCCGCCCGTGCCGCTTGGCGCGTTCGGCGTCAACCGCCAGCTCATCCGCTCGTATCCGGAGGAGCTGGTGCGCTTCCGCGGCGTGGTGCCGTTCGCGAAGCTCGGTAAGTTCACTCTCGTCGTGACGCTCGGCCCGACGGACGAGCGGCTGCGCGCGGCTGTCGAGGCGGTTGGTCCGTGCCGATTCTACCTGGCGGACGCGGCGGCCGTCGAGGCGGCAATCGCGGCGGCCTTCGCCGAGAACGGAGAGGGGGGCTCGTCCGCATGACGAAGGGCGCGAGGAGCGGGTTCACGCTGGTCGAGGTGATGCTCTCCGGCGCGATTGTCGCGTTCATGGCCCTCGCGCTTCTTGAGGGGCTGATCGTGTCCGCGAAAATCTCGCATGAGAACTCGGAACTGCTCGCGGCGGATGCGTTCGCGTGGGACACGGCGTGGAAATGGCTGAACAAGGCGTACGACGACTTGCCGTCGCAAGGTGCCGGCGTCACCTACGACTCGAGCACGGATGCCGCGCTGGCGATGACGTCGAATGACTGTCCCGTGCTGGCGCGGTCCAACACGGGTGGAGATCCGCGCCTGATCGTGCGCGTGACGCTGCAGAGCGACGCCAGCGGGATCAGGCGGCATGGATTGACCGTCTCGGCGAAACGCATCGACGTTGATGTCGAATGGGGGCCGGCGGACGATCGGAAGTGCCTGAATGGACTGCGGAGAGCCGGCATCGCCAGTTACGGCCATCCGGTCACGGTTTTCAAGAGTCCGCTGGACAGGGGGATGCTGGAATGACGGCGGGGCGGCAGAAGTTCCGGCGTGGTTTCACGCTCATTGAGACCCTGATTGCGTCCACGATTGGCGCACTGGCGCTGGCCGCCGTCGTGTCGGTGTTCATTATCGCCTGGAGTATGCTCTCGACCGCGATGGCGGAGTCTGAGCTGTCCCTTGCCCTGCGGGAGATGCGCGACAAGCTGCTTTTCAAGGTCACGCCGGACATCGGCGGTCAGCACTACGCCGGATTGCTCAGCGGATGGCAGCTGAACGAGAATGGCGCGACACAGCGCACTTCCGTGGAAATGGCGGGGCGCACGGTCGGCAGTTCGCTTTCGTCCACGGCCGACTCATCCCTTCGTCTCTTGGTTGAGACCGTCGGAAAGAAGAAAATGCTGATCAACGAACGCACGCCGAACAAGGAGGCTCACCGCGGCTGGCTGTGGCCGGGCGCGCTGGCGTTGGCGGACTGCTCCGGGATGTCCGATCTGCTCGGCTACGACGCCAGGAACGCCAGCGGCTCGAAAATCTATCGGCTGTACTTTGACCTCGCCGTCGCCGCTGACGTGAAGCGGCGCGACGGGTCGTCAATCG
>CACYCW010000038.1 GCA_902773015.1 uncultured bacterium | reverse complement strand
TGTTGAGATGGCCAATCCATACTGCGCAGAGGTCTCGATTCCCATGACGGAAGATGAAGACGTTGTGCGAGATTTCGCAAATGATCTGTTTCATGCGCTTGACATACTGGATGAAGGTTGCGACTTGGAGTTTGGGCAGCTGACAGATTGTAGCGGCATAGACATAAACGAAGGTGCTAAATGTTACTACGTTCTTTTCAACCAACACGACGTTGCAGAGTGCAGTCCTGGGGATGGGAAATATAAATACAAAATTGAGGCAATAACGGCAAATAGCGTGAATGACGAAGATGATGCAGACTCGGATGATGGAGACGGCGACGAGGCCGAACAGATAATGCAGGTGATTGCTGCGGGTATCAAGTCCGGTGCGATTCGGTCGAAGTCGGGCGAGGGGTATTTTGTGCTGAAGGGCGAGTACTACGACGCGATTGAGGCAGGGCGGAAGACGACGGAGTACCGCGACCTCACGCCGCGCAATCTCTCGCTCTCGATCGGCATCAAGACAGTCAAATTCCAGCGTGGCTATGGCCACCCCGGCCAGCCACCGAAGCAGATGCGCTACGAGGTGAAGTCCGTCCGGCTCATGGACGCCTCCGACCGCGAATGCGACCCCTACACCATCCCGCCCGGCTTCATCGCCACGACCATCGCAATACACCTGGGGAAGCGAGTGGGATAGAAGGAGAAGTCAGAAATGAGAATTCCAATTTCAGAAGAGAAAGCGAAGGAAATCGAGGCTTACGCCGCGAAGATTGAAGAACTTCGACAGCGTTTTTCAAAGGTGGGGATATTCCAGCCTGAAAGTCGCATTGCCATCGCAGAGGGGATGTGCTATACTACCAGCATGAAGCAGAGAAAGAGTGTTGGCGTTCGGGCAGGTCGCTCTCGAATGGCTTTTGCTCTGGTTCCTGTTCAGGAGAAAACATCCCTGAAGGTCTAGTAAAGAGCTGGGTTGAAAAATGGAGAAACAATGGAAAGCATGAAAAAAGGAGAGTTCATCTGGGCGTATCTCGTCCACTTCGGCGTCAATTCTTGGAAGGACATTCCGCTCGAGACCCAGGATCCGTCGCTGCCCGAGAAGTGGCTCACGCGCTGCTGCGCCGACCACGTGCGCTTCGACGAGCCGTCGTGGCGGCGCATCTCGGCCGCGCTCGCCAAGGCGGGTTGCAACCTGCTCATCATCGATCTCGCCGAGATCGTCAGATACCCGAGCCATCCCGAGCTTGCCGTGAAGGGGAGCTGGAGTGTCGAGAAGCTGCGTGCCGAGCTCGCGCGCTTGAGGGGGATGGGCTTCGAGGTGATTCCGAAGATGAACTTCTCCGCCTGCCATGACTCCTGGCTCAAGGAATACGGGAGGATGCTGTCCACCGAGAAGTACTACTCCGTGTGCGAGGATCTCATCCGGGACGCCGCGGAAATATTCGATCATCCGCAATTCTTCCACCTTGGCTATGACGAGGAGACGGCGGGCCACCAGCGCAACCACCTGCTCTCGATCTGCCGCCAGGGAGACCTGTGGTGGCATGACTTCCTCTGGTTCGTGAAGGTTACGGAGCGTGCGGGATGCCGCCCGTGGATCTGGAGCGACTACATCTGGAATCACAAGGACGAGTTCCTCAACCGTATGCCGAAGAGTGTGCTGCAGTCCAACTGGTACTATAGCGAAAGCTTCGAGACGAAGGATCGGAACGGGAAGGAACGCACCTATGTCGCGGCCTACGAGTGGCTGGACAAGGCCGGCTTTGACCAGGTGCCGACGGGATCGAACTTTACCTGCGACACGAACTTCGCCGGCACGGTCCGGTTCTGTGATGCGCATTGCCGCAAGGATCTTGTCAAGGGGTACATGATGGCACCCTGGACGCGTACGTTCGCGATTCACGAGCAGAAGTCGATGGAGGCCGTCGCGCAGATGGCCTCCGTGATCTCCGCGCGCTGACGCACGGGCGAGCGCCGGTGCTGCTCCTGTAGTCACAAGGAACGGCCCCCAACCAACGACCATGAAAACCATGCGGAAAATCCTGATGGCCCTTCTGCTCCCGGCAGTTCTCGGATTCGTCGCTGAGGCGATGACGTTTGATTTCCATCCGCACGTCGAGATCGGGGCCTCGGGCTGCGGCGACGGCCGCTGGCAGGTGAATATGCTATAATATGTCGACAGACAAGTGACTGCAGGAGAGAGAGGTGGAGAAGTGGAACTGAGCGAAATCGTGCGGGCGGCCTTCGAGAAGGCCTTCCCGGGTGAGGACTTCGGATTCGTGCGGGTGCTGCCCGCGACGGATTCGAGATTCGGCGACTACCAGTGCAATGACGCGCTGAAGCTCGCGAAGCGCTTCGGCATGAAGCCCCGTGACGTCGCCGCGAAGGTCGCCGCCGCGCTGGATGGCGATTCGGACGCGACGGGCGGCGCGTTTGATAAGATCGAGATCGCCGGCCCGGGCTTCCTCAACCTCACCGTCTCAAGCGCCTGGCTTGGCGCGCGTCTCGCGGAGCTCGCCGCGCAGCCGAACTGCGGCATTCCGCAGAAGGGGGCCGGCAAGCGCATCGTGATCGACTATTCTTCGCCGAACGCCGCGAAGCAGATGCACATCGGCCATATCCGCTCGACGGTGATCGGCAACGCGATCGACCGGCTCTACCGCGCGCTCGGCTACACCGTCATCGCCGACAACCACCTCGGCGACTGGGGCACGCAGTTCGGCATTCTCATCAAGGGCTATCGTGAGTGCCTGACGGAGGAGGAGCGCGAGAACCTGACCGTCGCCAACCTCGAGAAGTGCTACGTGCTCTCCGCCGCGAAGGCGAAGGAGTCCGACGGCGCGTGGAAGGACGCCTGCCGCGCCGAGCTCGTCAAGCTTCAGCAGGGTGACGCCGACAACCTCGCCCTCTGGAAGCGCTTCATCGATATCTCCATCGGCGAGTTCGAGCGCATGTACGCGAAGCTCGGCGTCCGGTTCGACACCTATCGCGGCGAGTCGTACTACAATGCGATGATGCCGGGCGTGGTGGAGCGGCTCGTCGCCGCGGGCCTGGCGGTCGAGTCGGAAGGGGCGCTGATCGTCAACCTCGAGGCGGAGAAGCTCGGCGTCGCGATCGTCCGCAAGTCGGACGGCGGCTACAACTACACGACGAGCGATCTTGCGTGCGTCGAGAGCCGCGTCGGCGAGTACGATCCGGAGCGCATCATCTACGTGACGGACGACCGGCAGCAGCTACACTTCCGCCAGTTCTTCTCAATCGCGGCGAAGATGGGGTTCACCACGCGGCTCGTGCACGTGCCGTTCGGGCTCATGTCCTACCAGGGCAAGGCGATCTCGACGCGGGAGGGCAACCTCATCCGGCTCGACGAGCTCCTCGCGGAGGCGAAGCGCCGCGCGCTCGAGATCGTGCGCGAGCGCGGGGGAGACGAGACGCTGGCCGAGCAGATCGGCTATGGGGCGGTCAAGTACGCCGACCTCTCGCACGATCCCGCGACGGCGATCGACTTCAACTGGGACAAGGCGCTGGCTCTTGAAGGCAATTCCGGCCCCTATCTTCAGTATGCCTACGCACGCGTCTGCTCGCTGATGGAAAAGGCGAAGGACGCGGCTCCCGAATCGACCGAGCCGCCACAGCCGACGATCGACGGCGATCAACAGCCGTCGCAACTCTCGACTCCGGCGGAGCGTCGCCTCGGTCTGCAGCTGCTGGAGTTCCCCGGGGCGGTCGAACGCGCGGCTGAGGCGTACAAGCCGAGCGTCCTCGCGGACTACCTGTTCCAGACGGCGCAGCTCTACTCGAGCTTCTACCAGAGCTCGCCGATCCTGAAGAGCGAGCCAAAGGTTCGCGCGTCGCGGCTGAGGCTGTGCGCACTCTTCGGCGAGGTGCTGAAGGCCGGACTTCACCTTCTGGGCATCGAGACGCCGAACCACATCTGATCGAACGCATGGCAGGAGCGGAGAGAGCGTCCTGGTCCGGCCGGGTGGCCTTCGTGATGGCGGGTGCCGCGTCCGCGATCGGGCTCGGCAACCTCTGGCGATTCCCGTATCTCGCCGCGCAGTACGGCGGGGGCATGTTCATCGCGATTTACCTCGCGCTCGTGGTGACGATCGGCTTCTCGTTGATGCTGACCGAGATCGCGATCGGGCGCAAGACGCGGCAGTCCCAGCTCACCGCCTACTCTCGGCTTCGTCCCGGCTGGGGCTTCGTCGGACTGCTCGCGATGGTAGTGCCGATGCTGATTGAGCCCTACTACTGCGTGATCGGCGGCTGGGTGATCAAGTATTTCGTCACCTATGCGCAGATGGCGTTCGGCGGTGCGGCCCCGATGGGCGAGGCGGCGGCGCAGTCAGGCGAGTTCTTCAACGGCTTCATCTCGGGCGGACTCGCGCCGCTCGGCTACGCGACGGTCTTCACCTTCGCCTGCGCGGCGGTTGTCGCGATGGGCGTGAAGAACGGCATCGAGAAGTCGAACGTCGTTCTGATGCCGCTCCTCTTCGTGCTGGCGCTCGCAATCGCCGTGTACGTCGTCTGCCTGCCAGGCTCGTGGGACGGCGTACGGTACTATCTTGTGCCAAGCCTGGATGCGCTGAACGGGTCGGACGGAACCTTTTCCCATGCGCAGCTCGGGCGCACCGTCATCGGCGCGATGGGACAGATGTTCTACTCTGGCTCGCTCGCGATGGGCATCATGATCACCTACGGCAGCTACATGCGCCGGTCGGACTCGATCATCAAGTCGGTCTGGCGCATCGAGTTCTTCGACACGCTGATCGCGCTGATCGCGGGGCTCATGATCATCCCGATCGTCTACCTCTTCGCGGTGCGCACGGGTACGCCCGTGAAGGAGGCGATGAACGCCGGCCCCGGGCTCATGTTCATCACCCTGCCGCGCGTCTTCGCGATGCTCGGGCGCATCGGTGCCGTCGTCGGGTTCGCGTTCTTCGCGCTCGTCCTCTTCGCGGCGCTCACCTCTGCTATCTCCCTCTTTGAGGCGTGCGTCGCCTCGGTGACGGACGGCCTCGGCCTCGCGCGGCGTCCCGCGACGACTCTCGTCGGCGCGCTCATTCTCGTCCTTGCGGTATTCCCCGCGCTCGGGTACGGGGCGTGGGGCCACATTAAGCCGTTCGGGATGACGTTCCTCGACTTCTTCGATTTCATCACGAACTCGGTGCTGATGCCGATCGCCTGCGCGACGACATGCGTCTTCGTCGGCTGGGTGCTGAAGCCGAAGGCGATCATCGACGAGGTGGAGGCCGAAGGACAGGCCTTCCCCGGCAAGTCACTCTACGGCTTTCTCGTCAGGTACTTCGCGCCTCTCGTGGTGATGGCGATCCTCATCTCGGAGACCTGCCGTGCCCTCGGCATCGCCGGTTGGAAGATCTGATCCCTCCTCAACCCCCCAACCTCTCAACCCCCTTGAAAAAACTCCTTTATCTCCACGGCTTTGCTTCGTCCGGCGCAAGCGGCACGGTTGACATCCTTCGTCGGGAGTTCCTGGGCACGAGCGCGGCGGATCGCGTCGAAGTGATCGCGCCCGACATCCCGATCAATCCGGCGGAGGCGCTGCCGATGCTGAAGGCGCTTGTGGCTAAAGAGGTGCCGGCGCTCGTCGTCGGCACGTCGATGGGGGCGCTCTACGCCCAGCAGCTGCGTGGCTTCGAGCGCATCTGCATCAACCCGTGCTTCGCGCTCTCGAAGAAGTACGACATTCTCTCCGTCGGCAAGCACAAGTGGCTTAATCGGCGGCGGGATGGCGCGCTCGAGTTCCATGTCACGAAGGAGACGGTGCGTCAGTTCCAGGAGATGGAGGCCGTGCAGTTCGACGGCATCGACGAGGTCGACCAGCTCTTCTGCCACGGCCTCTTCGGCGACGAGGATACACTCTCGCTGCCGTGGCGCGAGGAGTTCGAGCGGCATTATCCGGGCATGTCCCGCCTCTTCCCCGGCGGACATCGCCTGAACGCGGAGGCCGTTCACCGCACGCTCATCCCGTTCATCCGCGAACTAGGCGTCCTGTCGGCGCAGCCGTCCGATCCCGTCTGAACGCCCTGCGGCGGCTTGCGAAGACGAGGCGAATGATGGTATAATATGTGCCTATGAATATTGTCATTCTGCTGGGAGCCCCGGGGTCGGGGAAGGGAACGATCGCGGCTCGCCTCGCGGGCGAGAACGAGAACCTGAAGCACATCAGCTCAGGTGACCTTCTCCGCGGTGCGGTCGCGAAGGGAACGCCTGCCGGCCTCGAGGCCAAGGGCTACATGGAGAAGGGCGCGCTCGTTCCGGACGCGCTCATCGCGCAGATGATCACCGATGTCATCGCCGAGACCCAAGGGGACGTCACCATGCTCCTCGACGGGTTCCCGCGCAATGTCGCCCAGGCCGAGATCCTCGAGAAGACGGGTGTGCCGATTCGCTCGGTCGTGCTCGTTGACGTGCCGGACGCGATCATCGCCGATCGCATCGCCGGTCGCCGCACCTGCCCGAAGTGCAAGGCCGGCTACCATGTGACCGCCCTGCCTCCGAAGGTCGAGGGGGTCTGTGACAAGTGCGGCGAGAAGCTCGTCATCCGCAAGGACGACAATCCCGACACCGTGAAGGACCGCCTTGTCGTCTATCACCGCGAGACCGAGCCCCTCATCAAGTTCTACGAGCAGAGGGGGCTCCTGCGTCGGATCGACGGTGACCAGGGGCCGGAGAAGAACGCCGCCGCGTTCAAGGCGGTGATGTAGCGCGGTCAGGCCACCCGGCTGCGGGCGGCGTTCAGAAGCAACGTGAGCGCATGAAGGACGGCGGCGACGCGAACGGCCGCGCGGTCGCCGGGGAATGTCATGCTCTCGGTGCGGACGCCGGATGCCGTGGCGAGGCCGAACCAGACGAACCCAGCGGGATGCGTGCCATCTCCGCCGGGGCCTGCAAGCCCGGTGATGGAGACCGCAAGGTCAGTTTTCAGGAGTCTCCTTGCGCCGCGAGCCATCTGTTCGGCGCATTCGGCGCTCACGGGGCCGACCCCGTCAAGGACGGTCGGGTCGACCCCAAGGACATCGCGCTTGACGGAGTTGTCGTAGCTGATGATGCCACCCATGAAGACCGCGCTTGAGCCCGATACATCGGTGATTGCGCTTCCCACGCCGCCGCCCGTGCAGGACTCCGCCGTCGCGCACGTCAACCCCCTTGCCTTGAGCTCGCCCACCAGTTCCTCTGCCTTCGTCATTTCGTCTCGATCCTCCTCTTGATCCTGGATTTCCGCTCGCCATTGAGCGACACCTCGCGTATTATATCACACTTGTCGCGGATGGGCGTCTAGGGGCCGACTGAGCCGTGGTCGGCGGACATGTTCTCGCCGAGAAGGGCGAGCGACGGATCAGCCGCGCCGAAGCCCTGTATCCAGCCGTTTTCGAAGCCGAAGTCTGTCGCCGCCTCCGTGACCGAGGCGTATTCCTCCTCGGTGACGCCGCGATTGAAAGGGGGTGCGCCCTTCGCCCGGTAGGCCGGCGTGAACTGGCTCATGAGCGAGACGGGGATCTCGCATGAGAGCTCGGTCGCGAGCCAGGCAAGATTCTCGATCGCCTCGTCCGCATGGCCGGGCAGGACGAGGATGCGGACGATGAGCGGCGGAAGCGCCTTGTTCACCGCCTTTCTCCCGTGTGCCCATCGGATGGCGGCTCGGGCGGCGGTGACATAGTCCGGCGCGGCGCTGGCCGCACGGGCGGTCTCGTTGCGCGAGTAGCGCAGGTCGAAGAGCGCGCAGTCGCAGAGCTCGGCGTATTCCTCAAGCGTCTCGACGCGCTCGTAGCCCGACGAGTTCCAGACGAATGGTAGGCGGATGCCCTCGGCGAGGAGCGGTGCGACGGCGGCGCGGATCTGCGGCAGGTAGGGCGTCGGGGAGACGAGGTTCCAGTTCTCGACGCCATCGCCGACCGCCAGGTCGCGAAAGATCCCCGTCAGTTGCGTGATGGACTTGTCGATGCCCTTGCCGTTCCAGCTCCAGGGCGAATTCTGACAATAGAGGCAGCGCATGGTGCAGCGCGAGAAGAAGACGCATCCCGAGCCGTGTTGCCCGGTGATCGGCGGCTCCTCGCCGAAGTGCGGTCCCCAGCGGAAGACGCGCGGCAACTCGCCGGCTCCGCAGAAGCCGGGTCGCCTGCCGCAGCGTCGTGGACACAGCTCGCACCCTTTCATGTTGCACATTATACCATTTCTTCGTTCGCCTGTTTCGCTTATCTCCATACCCCTTGCATTCGCGCGCCGTTTTTGGTATACTACGCGCCAATATCAGACACCAAAAAGGAAGAAGGAGACATGGTAAGGATCAGAATGCGTCGCACGGGGTGCACCAACCACGCGACCTATCGCATTGTCGCGGCGGATGCCCGTTCGCCGCGCGATGGAAAGTTCCTCGAGATTCTTGGGTGGTATGACACCCAGATGAAGGAGAACAACTTCAAGCTCGATCTCGAGCGCGTCGAGCACTGGCTCAAGAACGGTGCGAAGCCGTCGACGACGGTCGCGTCGCTCATTCGCCGCGCCAAGAACCCCAATTTGAAGCCGCATCATGCCACGAAGGCCAAGGCGAAGACCGAGGCTAAGTCGGCGGCAGCGGCGCCTGCGGCGTAAGGAGGTGGATCATGGGTATCAAGCTCATAGACAAGATCAACGCCGAGCAGACCGTCGGCCTCAAGGAAAAGAACTATCCCGTGTTCCGTGCGGGTGACATCGTTCGCGTCTCGATCAAGATCAAGGAAGGCGACAAGTTCCGCATCCAGGATTTTGAGGGCAAGGTGCTCGCGATTGACAACGGGCGCACCGGCGTCTCGAGCAACTTCACGGTCTCCCGTGACAGCTATGGGGTCCGCGTCGAGAAGCTCTTCCCGTTCGCCAGCCCGTGGATTCAGGCCATCAAGGTCGTGAAGAAGGGTACCGCGTGGCGCGCGAAGCTCTACAACGAGCGCACGTTCTGCTCGCACAAGGCGGTTCGCAAACTCGTCAAGAAGTAAGACGACGACTCAATTTGGTGTCTGGCTCAGGAGATCGCGGTTCGCCGCGATCTCCTGTTGCTTTAGTGATAACCATCGGATGGCTGCCTAAGGCTGTCAATGGCTATTGAAGTCATTCTATCGCGCCGATTTGGCTCGCCAGAAGGCTTCTGTCGCGACAGATTGTCGCACGGTCGGCTCAATGGAAACCGATTTAAACATTGGCATGGCTTTTGCTAAATGACAGGTGTTGTTGATCATTCAAGAAAGGAGATAGAAAAAAATGAATACACTGATGACAATGAATCCCTGGAGCATCCTTGATGAGATGCTTGACGCGAATAGCCGCGTGTTCAGCCATTTGAGGGCGCGTGCATCTGGGAAGTTTCCTCCCGTGAACGTTTTCCTCGACGACAACGCGGTTATTGTTGACCTGGAGCTGCCTGGCAAGACGGCTAAGGACGTGGAACTCACTTTGGAGCCGCAGGCCATTGTCGTGGCCGACAGGCCGGCGGAGAAAGTGGATGCGGAAACAGGCAAGAGCATCGAGGTCTCGCCAGTCTGGTCTCGGCGGCTGAACCTGCCGTTCCGTGTCAATGCCGCAAAAGCGAACGCGAAGTTCACGGACGGCATTCTCAGGATTGAGCTTCCGAAAGCAGATGAGGCGAATGTTCGCCACATCGCAATCTCGGAATAACAGTTGTAAAACACATGTTGTAAAGTACATAAAGAAGAAAGGAGTTTGACAATGGAAACGACCAATTACACGGTTCCTTCGGTGAAGATGAACGAACGTCCTGATGGGTATGACATCAAGTATGTGATTCCCGGCGTTGGCAAGGGCGAGGCGGATCTGGACGTTGAGGGGCGCACGCTTGTGCTGAAGACACATCGGAAGCATCAGAATCCGGCGGGATTTCGCCAGGTGGCTGCGGAGTTTGACTATTGCGACTACGCGGCGAGCATCGACCTGCCGGAGATGGCCGACCCGATGGCGCTCAAGGCGACGCTTGCGAACGGCATCCTGACGGTCGCTGTCTCGAAGCGTCCGGAGACGCAGGCGCGCAAGATCGAGATCGGTTGATCCTAAGGTCTGGCATCCCGCAGGTTTCGTGCTCGCCACTGGGAAAGGGTCATGCCGGTCTCGCGGCGGAAGAACTTGCGCAGGGAGTTCGCGTGGGAGAAGCCGCAGAAGTCGTGAATCGACTTCAGGTCTTGATTGGGGTTGGCGAGCAGTTCCGCCGCGCGTTCGAGTTGCACGGAGTGGATCTCCGCAAGGATGGAATGCCCGGTAGCGGCTCGGAAGCGCGTGTCGGCGAGGCGGCGCGAGCAGGGGAATGTCGCTGCGACCCGTTCGGCCGTCAGTCCCGAACAGGCGTTGCGGCTAATGAGGTCCAGCGCGGCGGCGACTGCCTTGTCCGGTGTGCGCAGCAGTCTCGTTGAGGCGCGACGGATGACGCGAAGGGGGCCGAATGACCGTTGTCGGGGGCCTCTGAATCGCGAGCCGTCGCGAATTGCCGCGAGAATCATTAGCGCGGCGAGATTGCCGCCGCGTCGAAAGTCTGGCTCGATGGAGCTGAGTTTCGGCTTCGTATGCTCGCAGATCGGCTCGTAGTTGTCCACGCCGAGGACGGAAAGGTCCTCCGGAACGCGGAGACCGTCCATCGCGGCCGCGTCGAGCACTTCCGCCGCCATGCGATCGTTTGCCGCGAAGACGGCGCTGGGTTTCGTGAGCCCGGCGAGGAACTTCCGCAGCGCCTTCAGTCGCCTGATCTTGTCGTTTTCTCCCGCAGGGAAGACGGCGCAACCCAGTCCGTTGAGCCGGAGCGCGGCGGAGAAGGCGGCTCCGCGTTCCTCGCTCCAGCGCGTGCCATCCGGGGCGGGGACATAGGCGAAGCTGCGCAGTCCCGTCGTCATCAGCTCCCGTGCGGCTAGTTCGCCGGTCGCGCGCTGGTCGTGGTATACCGCGAACACGCCGCGGTGAAGACCGGCGGCGGGATTGAAGAACACGACCGGAAGATCGCCGAAGAGCTCACGGGTGACGTCCCGGAGGGTGGTGCTGGTTTCCACGATCGCGCCTGCGGGCTGCCAGAACTCGACGAGCTCCCTGATGCGCCGGCGGGTCGGGCGTTCCTCGAGGAGCTGGATGTGGACGTTCGCCTTCTCGAGGATCTCTCGGACTCCCTCGTACTTCGCCGGGGCGGTCGTTCGGGTCGGGGACTGGAAATAGAGGATGGTCTGCATGTCGGCCGAGTAGTTTACCATATTCCCGAACGGGATGCAATGCATAGCTAGAACGGGATGCGGAAGGGCGGGGGAAATGGTATAATCATCAACATGAAACTGGAAGCGCCCTTGACAGGTCTCGACTGGTCGGTGCTCGCGATCTACTTCATCGCGACCATCGGCATCGGTGTTTTCACCGGGCGGAAGGTGAAGACATCGGGTGACTTCTTCTCCGGCGGCAGGAAGGTGCCGTGGTGGATGGGCGCGATCAGCTCCTATATGGCGATGATCAGCTGCTTCGTCTTCATCGCCTATGCGCAGATCGGCTACGAGGACGGACTCGTCGGGGTGTCGGTCTTCTGGTCCACGGGGGTGGCGATCATCCTCGGGACGCTGCTGTTCGCGCGCCGCTGGCAGCGCGCGAACATGGCGACTCCCGTCGAGTACCTCGAGCGCCGTTACGGGCCGGGGGTGCGGCAGTTCATCTCCTGGTGCGGCGTCGGGTTCAGGATCCTCAACAACACCGTCCGCCTCTACACCCTCGGGGTCATCTCCTCTCAGTTCCTCGGCGTCTCGCTCCCCGTCGGCATTGCGCTGGGCGCGGCGATCGTGCTCGCCTATTCCGCGACTGGCGGTCTCTGGAGCGTCGTCGTCACCGACATCGTCCAGTGCGTGATCCTTCTGACCGTCTCCTTCACGATCCTGCCGCTGTCGATCCATGCCGTCGGAGGGCTCTCGACTCTCACCGCGCAGGTTCCAGACCACTTCTCGTTCTTCAACGGTCATCGCGGCACCTGGTTCTTCCTCGCCGCGTACTATCTCATCGTCTTCATCAAGTACAACGGGGAGTGGAGCTTCATCCAGCGCCTGACCAGCGTGCCGAACGAGCGCGATGCCGTCAAGATGGGGCTCTTGACGACGGCGATCTTCCTCGTCTTCCCCGTCGTCGCCGTGCTGCCCGCGATTGCCGCGCGGGTGTACCTGCCCGACCTGCCGCCGGAGATGCACGAGCGCTGCTACATCGAGATGTGCACCCGTCTCCTGCCGCACGGGATGCTGGGGCTCATGGTCGCGGCGATGATGGCGGCCTCGATGTCCACGCTCGCGGCGGAATTCAACGTGACCTCGTCGGTGCTGACGACGGACATCTACCGCCGAATCTTCCGCCCAAAGGCGTCCGAGCGGGAGACGCTGGTCGTCGCCCGGCTGGGGACGCTGGTCGTGGCGGGGCTCATCGCCTTCGGAGCGCTGTATGTCGCGGGGACGGGCGGCGCGTTCGAGGCGAACAAGCTTCTGATGGCCCTCTTCGGCGTGCCGATCGTGATACCGAGCGTCTTCGGCATTCTCTGGAGACGTCCGAACGCGACGAGCGTTTACCTCTGCGTCGGCACGGGCGTCGTGTCGGGTCTCGTCCTCAAGCTGGCCGCGAAGGACCTTTCGTGGGAAGCGGGGACGTTTGTGCAGGTCGGCGTCTGTTTCGCCACCTACTGGGTGGGCGCGCTGTTCAGGACGGGGAGCGGCGAACTGGAGTCCAAGGGAAAGCTGTTCGACTGCTTGAAGGGCTGATGCATCGCTGCCGGTTTCCGCAAAGAACACAAAGAGCGCAAAGAAAGTCGGATCGTAAATATGCTGAATGCCGCAACCGTCTATTCCTGGATTGAGAACCTGCCGATCATCGACTGGCACAATCATCTCGACTTGAAGATGCTGGCGGAGGACAAGCCGCTCGGCTCGCTTTACGAGGTGTGGGTGAAGACCGATCCTTACAAGCATCGGGCGATGCGCATCTGCGGCGAGCCGGAGAAACTCATCACCGGTGATGCGCCGGAGGCGGAGAAGTGGGCGGCGTGGGCGCGCACGTTGCCGAAGCTCGTCGGTAATCCGCTCTTTGCCTGGGCGATGCAGGAACTGGCGTTTCTGGATGAAGAGTTGGGAATTGGGAATGATGTGTTGACGGTCCGCAAACTTCAGAATGTGTCTCTTGCCGACTGGACGCCGATAAGGCTGTTGAAGGCGTTCAACGTCGAGTACGTGAGTCCCTGCCTGTCCCAATCGTCCCATGCGTCCCAGTTGTCCCAGCTCTCCCCGACCCCGCGCGTCGTGCCGAGTCTGCGGCTTGCCGAGAACGAGACGGTCGGGCCCGAGGCGTGTGATCGCTTCGCCGCGGCCGGCTGTCGCATCGTCGATATCTCAATCGATGACATCGGCGCCGTCGATTGTGATGTTTTCAAAGACATTGGAAAGGCGGCGGCGGAGCGGGGAATGACGATGCTGTTGCACCTGGGGGCCCTTCGCCAGACGAGCGAGCGGCTGAGGGTGGCGTCCGGTCCCGTGGGCGGATTCGCCGGGATGCGCGCGCCGGTCGATCCGGCGAAGGTGGCGCGGCTCCTGGATGAGCTGGAGCGTGCGGGCGCACTGCCGCGCACGATTCTCCTCTCGCTCAATCCCGAGGCGCACGCGCAGCTCGCGGTGCTGGCGGGGTCGTTCAACGAGGCGGGCGTTCCCGGCAAGGTGCAGCTCGGTCCCGCCTGGTGGTGGTGCGATCACAAAGAGGGCATCATCGACGTCCTCGAGAAGAACGCCGCGTACGGGGTCCTCTCGACGTTCATCGGCATGACCACCGACTCGCGCTCGCTCCTCTCGTTCGTGCGCCACGACTACTTCCGACGCATCCTCGCGCAGTGGATCGCGGACAAGATCAGCGCCGGAGACTTTCCCGACGACGAGTCGCTCATTCGTCCCCTCGTCGAGCGCGTCTGCTACCTGAACGCACGTGCGGTCGTCGCGACCGCCTCGCAAAATGAAGGGGATTACAAATGAACCGACAGGAGAGGTTTCCCATGTGCGGAAGCGCGCTGCTTGCGCTCGCGCTCGCACCGTTCGGCGTGCTCGCGGGCATCGACCTCGCCCCGATCGACACCTCGCCGGACCGCAACCCATCCCCGCTGAAGGTCGAGCTCCAGCGGATCGGCACGCTTCGTCCGCGTAGCGCGGATGAGATCCACGGCTCGAGCTGGACGCTTGGCTGCGAGTGCCTCGACCGTGACTTCACGGACTTCGACGAGTACAAGGACTACATCGTCCCGCTCGGCATCAAGGAGTTCCGCCTCTTCGCCGGCTGGGCGAAGTGCGAGAAGGTCAAGGGCGTCTTCGACTTCGCCTGGCTCGACCATTGCATCGACTGGGCGAACGCGCACAAGATCAACGTGCTCCTCGACATCAGCTACGGCAATCCCGTATACGAGGGGGCCGGTGGCGCCGGGCTCGCGAACGGCACGCCGAACACCCCCGCCGGACTCGCCGCCTGGGACAACTGGATCGAGAAGCTGGGCACGCAGTACAAGGGACGTGTCACCGACTACGCGATGTGGAACGAGCCGGACAACGGCGGCATGAACCCACCGGCCGCAATCGCCGACCTCAACGTGCGCACGGCGCGCATTCTCAAGCGCATCATGCCCGACTGCCGCCTCCACGGACTCTCCCTTGGCACCAACCAGCCGGAAAAGTTCGAGTCCTGCCTCTCGGAAATCGTGAAGCTCGGTGGCCAGGACCTCTTTGACACCTTCATCTACCACGGCTACGCCTACAACCCCGATTCGTCCTACGAGCGCGTAGACCGGCTTATCGAGATCTGCGCCCGCCTCGCCCCGAAGGCGAGAATGCGCCAGGGCGAGAACGGCTGCATCTCCGAATGGAGCGACCGTTTCGCGCTCTCGAACTGGCCGTGGAGCGAGAACTCCCAGGCGAAATGGGATATGCGGCGCATGCTCGGCGACCTCGGCCACGGTTGCGGCTCGTCCGTCTATTCCATCTGCGACCTCAGCTACAAACCGCCCTACGCGCCCTATGTCTACCTGAACCGCAAGGGCATCCTTCGGGCGAACGCGAACCATCAGGTCTACGCCGTCAAGAAGGCGTACTACGCGGTGCAGAACGTCGTCTCGGTCTTCGACGACTCCCTTTCGCTCTCGAAGGCGCCGAAGGCCTCGACCATCGACAAGTGCCTCGCGCTCTACGAATACGAGACCGCCGCAGGCGCCCCGCTCCTGGTCTTCTGGGACCGCGGACTCGTCGCGCAGCGCCGCACGCTCGTCAAGATGGACGACGGCACGGGCCGTATGCGCAACGTCGCCATGTTTGACGCCGTAAGGACGCCCAACTCGCGAATCAGGAAGGACGGCGACGGGTTCACACGGGTCGATGACTTTGAGCGGAGCGGCATCCCCTCGGATGACTTCACCACCCGTCCCGCCGTGATCGAGTGGAATGGCGCTCCGCTGAAGGACCCCGTATGGGTCGACCTCTTCACCGGTGCCGTGTACGCCTTCCCCGCCCGGCAGCAGATCGTCCATTCCACCGGCGTCAGCTTCGTGCGGGTGCCGGTCTACGACTCCCCCTGCATCCTCACGGAGAAATCGGCGCTCACGCTCCAGTGAAAATAATCTCATCACCTGCCTCTCAAACCCCATGAAGCCAAGTCAACTCATCACCACCATCGCTCTGACCGCAACCGCCTTCACCGCCTTTGCGAATGAACGCATCTCCATTGGCATGAGCGGGTTCTCCGCTGCCGTGCGCAACGAACAGGGCGTCAGGACCCTGAAGGAGATCGGCGCCGACTACGCGAGCGGCGTCCCCATGACCGACTGCGCGACGCTCGATCTCTTCGCGAAATACGGTCTCACCGCGGAGGTCGGCGGACTCCCCGGCTGGTGGGGCGGCAAGACGGAGCTGGTGGGGAAGATGGCCGAGCAGCGTCCGCTCTCCGTGTTCGAGGCGGCGGCGAAGAAGTGGCGTCCCCATCCGGCCATTCGCGAGGTCGTGATCGGCGATGAGCCCGGCAAGCCCGACCTGGCGCACTACGGGAAGGTGTTCGACTTCGTCAAGGCGAAAATGCCGGGCGCGGTGCCGGGCACGACGATCCTGCCGGACTACGGTTCGCACATCGCGCGCGGTGACGCCGAGGCGCGCGTGCAGCTGGGGACGGACTCCTACGAGGACTATGTGCGCAGCTTCTGCGAACTCGTACCGGCGGCGGAGAAGGTGCGCGTCGACTTCTATCCCTACTCGGCGCCGCCCGAGACGCGCGCGTCGTACCTGCTGCGGCGCTACCGCGTGATGGCGATTGCCGCGCGCGCCGCGCGCGACTACGGCAGGCAGCTCTCGCTGTATGTGCAGGCGAACTCCCTTTTCAAAGAGCTCGCGATGGACATCCACAAGATGCGTTACATGGCGTTCACCGATCTCGCGTTTGGCGCGACGGACCTGAAGTTCACCTGCTACACGCCGAGCTGGTGGGAGAACAACATCCTCGAAAAGGATGGTTCCAAGACGCCGCGTTACGCCATCGTGCAGAAGCTCATCTCCGAAATCCGCGCCTTCGACCGCGAGTACATGCGCTTCCGCTGCACTGGCACGAGGTTCATCGGCTTTCCTGCCGGGGAAATCGCCGCGATTGGCGACGCCGCGGACGTGCGCTGGTATGACTCGACCGCGATGCGCGGTCTCGCCGCCGCTGACGGCGGCCGCCTGGTGGTGGGCGAGATGCTCGCGCGGGACGGATCGGGCGAAAGCGCGCTGCTCATCGCCTCGGCGGACGATCCCGAGGGCATCAACGTGCATCAGCGCCTCGTGACGTTCCGCGGGCCTGCGGGTGTGAAGGCGTGGAACCGCGAGGGCCCCGTCGAGCCGACGCGGCACGAGAACGGATCGTACTCGCTCGATCTCCCTTCCGACGGCGTGCTGCTCGTGGTCGCGCCGCTGCCGCCCGATCCGCTGCGTCTTTCGTCCAATCCCGACGATCAGTTCCGCCGCCTCAGCCCCACGCATCCGCAGCTCCGTCAGGCGGCCGCCGATATGGGGTTCACCGTGCTGGGCTGTACGGCCGGACGCACCTACGACTTCAAGACCGGCCAGTATCCAGACAAGGAGGCGGCAGCGCTCGCCGAGGCGCTCAAGGAATGCCGCGCGGCGGGCGCGGATGGTTTCTCTGCCTTCAACTGGCCGCGAAACAAGGTGCTGGCGCCGAAATATCCGCGTCTCAGGCGAAACGGCAGCCCGGTGCCGGGCAAGAAGGGGACGAAGACAGTCGAGGTCGACGCCGCCCATCCTGAGTTCCGCGCGTGCTACCGCAAGGCAGTCGGCGACTATGCGGCAAAGGTGGGTAGGAATCCGGATCTGCTCGGGTTCAGCCCGTTTGAGGAGATTCGCCTGCGCAACGCGCCGTCCTACACCGACTACAACGCCGCCCGCTACCGCGCCGACACCGGGCGGGAGATCCCGTCCGCGGCGAAGGGCCGTGCCGCGCCGCACTGGTCGAAGATCCCGGATCTGCCGAAGAACCGCATCGTGAGCGAGCACCATCCGCTTCTGGCCTTCTACCGCTGGTTCTGGCAGAAGGGCGACGGGTGGAATGAGCTGGACGACATCTCCCTTGACGCGTTCGAGGATGCGACCGGAGGCCGCAAGATCTTCTCGACCTATAGCCCCTGCCTGCGCATCCCGCCGCTCTATGGCATCGGCGGCGGCGTCTCGCACCTCGGCAACTGGATCTACTCCTACGACGATCCAGTCAACTGCGACTATCCGATCGCGAAGATCGTGGAGACGGCCCGCGGCACCCCCGGCAAGTACGCCATCGCCGGGCTGCAGCTCATCACCCACCGCGATCGCATCGCGGGCGGGAACGACGTCAAGGGGGCGCCGGAGTGGACGAGGAAGTATCCGAATTGCGGTTATCCGAACATGCCGGCGGACATGCTGGGCATCGGACTCTGGACGGCTTTCGCGCGCCAGATCGACGGTCTCAGTTTCCACAGTTGGCAGTGCATCTTCGACGGGGAGAAGTACGGGGTCGATCCGAACGGCGGCGGCTACCAGTTCACCGATCCGGAGGAGGTGAAGGTGCTGCGCAAGTTCTTCGCGGAGGTCGCCGTCCCGCTCGGTCCGCTCTTCCGCGCCGTGCCGGAGCGCACGCCGAAGGTCGCGGTGTTCGAGAGCTGGGCATCGGCCATTTTCTCCGGGATCGCGCCGCCGTTCTGGGAGATTCCGCAGGTGCTCTCCTGCGGCGTCGCCGCTTCCGCGGCGAACCTGATGCCGGCCTCGCTCTTCGAGGAAGGCCTCCAGCGGGACGGGGTTCCCGCGAGTGTGAAGGTGCTGCTCCTGCCGATGTGCCCGGTGCTGACCGAGTCCGCGTTCGTGAAGCTGCGAGACTTCCAGCGTCGGGGCGGCAAGCTCATCGCGGCGGACGATCTCGCGCCGGCGCTCACCGCGGATGCCTCGCTGCCCGTGGACACTTCGAAAACGCAGGACAAGGCATCCGTCAAGGAGACTTCCTTCCGCCGGACCGCCATCGAGTTGCGCCGGACGGTCGAGCGCTTCTGCGAGCCGACGGTCGGTTCCGACAATCCCTACATCCACGTGCATGCGCGTGGCGAGAAGGCGTATGACCTGCTCTTCGCCGTCAACGATCGGCGTGGTCCGGGTCCGTACGTCGGCGTGTACGAGCGCGTGCTCGACAATGGCCTTCCGACGGACGGCTCGATCTCGCTCGTGCGCGATGCGAAGGCCGTCTACGATCTCGTGCGGCACGAGCGCGTGACGAATTTCACGGTCGCGAATGGACGCCTGACGATTCCGCTGCATCTCGATGGCTCGGATGGGCGCGTGTTCCTGGTCGCTGATCGTCCCCTCGCCCCGCTCGCGGCGAAGATCACGCATGGGGCGGACGGCGTCGCGGTGGAGGTGACGTCGCCCGATGCGGACGTGATGATCCCGATTCGCGTCGCGCGCGTCAACGCGAAGCCGTATTACGGCGTCGTGAAGGGCGGCAGGTGGCGGCACGTGTTCGCAGCCGGCGAGGAGGTCGCCGCGGTGACGAACCTGGCGGACGGACAGGGCATTGCGCCATGATCGGACGTCGACAATTGCCCGCTCCGACGCGGGAGTACGGTTGCCGTGAAAGACGCATCTGGAAGGACCCCGACGCTGGAAACGCTCGGGGTTGATTAGATAAGATAAGAAGGAGAAAAGAACATGAAATACTGCAGAGCAAGTGCCGTTTGCCTGATCGCGTTTCTGCTCGCGTTCGCAGCGTTCGCCATCCCGCCGGATCGCGCGGCGGTGCTCGACTGGTTCGACCGCGAGATCTACGGGACGATTCCGCCGCGCCCGGCACGGCTCGCTTTTGAGCCGATCGAGTCGGGCGAGGCGTTCGAAGGAGCGGCGCTTCGTCGCCAGTACCGTCTCGTCTCGACGGACGCGAAGGGGACGCACCGCTTCAACGTGCTCGTGTACCTACCGAAAGGCGCGGAACGCCCGGCGCCTGCGTTCGTCTACCCGAACTTCAGCGGCAATCACACACTCTCGGAAGATCCGGCCGTAGAGATCGAGACGTGCCGGGTGCTGGGCGGCAGGAAATATCCGCGGGGAGGCCGCTCGGATCGCGTCCCCGTGCGCCGCATCGTCGAGCGCGGGTTCGCGTTCGTGACCTACTGCTACAGCGCGGTCTATCCCGATTACGGTAACGAGCGGCGCGATGCCGCCGGCGAGTCGGTCTATGCAATCTTCCCGGAGGAGAAACTCGTGAAGCCGTTTTTGGCGCACCCGGCCTGGAGCTGGGGCGCGATGCGCGTGCGGGATCTCGTCGAGACCATCCCCGAGATCGACGGGGATCATGTGGCGATCGCTGGGCAGAGCCGCATGGGCAAGAACGCGATCATCACCGGTGTCCACGATCCGCGCTTCGCGCTGACGATCGCGAACTGCGGCGGAACGAAGTCGCTGAAGTTTCTGCCGAACCTCATCTATCCCTTCTGGTTCGCGAAAGGGCTGGAGAAATATGCCCGGATCGACAAGACGGGCCAGCCGATCGAGGTTCTGGAGGCGCGTGCCGCGAAGATGCCCGATCCTCCGCATGACCAGCACGAACTCATGGCCCTGATCGCGCCGCGAGCGCTTTACGTCGCCGCGGCGAGCGGGGACCGTTGGTCGCCGCCCGCCGCGAGCCTCGCCTGCGTGCGCAAGGCGCTTCCCGCCTTCGAACGCCTCGGACTCTCCATCGGCTGGCACTGCAAGCAGGGCCCCCATTCCATCGTCCACGCCGACTGGGAGAGGTTCATGGACTACGCCCTCGACCGCCTGGCCTGGCACTCGGCCTACTCGCCTGCCGTGCCGAGTGCGAATCCCGACGACCAGATGCGGTTCATCTGGGGCTCGCATAACGGCATCTATACCAATCTCCTGCGCTTCGGCTTCAACACGATCATAAATCAGAAAGCACCCGCCGGCGTGTCCGAATTCGCCGCCGACGGCATGGATCTCGTCCTTCAGAACGGCACGCTCAACGCCGCTGGCTTCCAGAAGAGGTATCCGCGCATCAACCGCGACGGCACGAAGTGGGAGCGCACGGCGGACGCGACGGATCCCGCGTACCGCGCCGAGCAGCTCGCGATCGCGAAGACGAAGGCCGCCGCCGCCAAGGACCTGCCCTGCCGCGTGGGCATCCAGCCGACGAGCGAGGTGCGCATCCGCACGCGTCCGAGCTTCACGGCGCGCCACGCCGCCGCGTTCAAGGCGGCGACCGGACTTGACGTGCCGCCCGAGGCCAAGGGCCGCGCCGCGCCGCACTGGTCGAAGCTCAAGGACATCCCAGCCGATCGGGCGATCGACGAGAATCATCCCGTGCTCGCGTTCTACCGCTGGTTCTGGAAGGTGGACGACGGGTGGGACCCTTCGATCGCCGCCTTCGAGCGCGAATACCGGCAGGCGCTCGGCTACGTGCCGTTCTCCTTCATCGACCCCGCGATCCGCGAGCCTCCGCTCTGGACGGCGTGCCCCTCGCTCTCGCACATCAGCCAGTGGCAGACGGTCGCGCCGAATCCCTATCAGCACTCGTATATCATCTCCGAGCTGAAGGCGATGGCGCGCGGCAATCCGGGACAGCGCACGTTCATGATGGTGCAAGGCATCTTTGCGCGCTGGGCCGCCAGCGGTAAGCTCCTCGCCGGGGTGGATGGGGCGACGCTTCCGGATGCTCCGGCCTGGCTCAGGGACCGTCCGTTCGGTCTCTACATCACGCCGCCGCCGGACATGTTTCGCGAATCGATCTGGGCCTGTCTTTCGCGCCAGATCGACGGCGTTGGTTTCCATGGCTGGAACTGCCTCTTCGACGGCGTGCCGTTCGGCGACAAGAAGACCGCGAAGGGCTATGTGTTCACCAACGATCGCACGACGAACGTGATCGACGAGGTGTTCACGACCGCCGCGGTGCCGCTCGGGCCGCTCTTCAAGGCGGCTCCGGAGCGTGTGCCCGAGGTGGTCGTGCTGGAGAGCTACGCCTCGGCGCTCCTCTCCGGATCGGCGCCGTGGGACTGGAAGATTGCGGGCTTCCACTGCGGTGTGGCGGCGACCGCGGCGAACCTCGCCCCCGGCACGCTCTACGAGGAGGAGATCGCGCGGGACGGCATTCCGCTTTCCGTGAAGGTGATCCTCGCGCCGAAGTGCGAGGTCGTCACGCGCACGACGGCCACCGCGCTGAAGGCGTTTCGCGCGAGCGGCGGACGGATCGTGGCGGACGAGACTCTAGCCCCGGCCGTGACGGCCGATGTCACGCTGGCCGCCGATGCGATGACGAAGGATCCTGCGGCGATCGGCGCGGCGGTCCGTCGGTTCGTGATTCCGCACGCCGACACCGATCGTCCGACGCTGCTGGCCTCCGCCCGCCACGCCGGACCGGGTGCGGATCTGCTTTTCGTCCTCAACGACAAGCGCACGTTCGGCGACTACATCGGTCAGTGGAAGCAGACGCCCGAGCAGGGCGTCGCCGATCGCGGCAACGCCAGGGTGCGGCGGTCGGCGGGAGCGGTCTACGATCTCGTGCGGCATGCCGCCGTGCCTTTCCGCTCGCGGGACGGCGTGACGGAGATCCCCGTCGCGTTTGAGACGACGGGGGGACGGGCGCTGCTCGTGTGCGAGCGACCGCTGGCACCCCTCGCGGTGAGTATTGACTGTGGCGCGCGTGGTGTCACGGTGGAGGTGACGTCGCCCGACGCGGATGTGATGATTCCGATTCGCGTCGAGCGCGTCGGCAAGAGGCCCTACTACGGCTTGGTGAAGGGCGGCGTGTGGCGGCACGTGTTCGCGTCCGGTGACGAGATCGCCGCGGTGGCGAGTCTCGCCGACGGGTCTGCCGCCCGTCGACGTTAATGGGATGGAACTTTTTGCCGAAATGGGATTTTCGGGGATTGGTGAATATGATATAATGCGTGTCAAAGTGCTATGTGTGTCCATGAAACGGTTTTTCGCAAATCGAGAACAGAGATGGAGAACAGAAATGAATGTCCGGCTCATCGCGCACCTGTGTGCGTCGCTCGTGTTCGCTCTTGGAATCGCCTCCCACCCGTCCACTGCGACGGCAGATGCGTATGACGACTACGTCCGGCTGACCGCCGACGATTCCGCGCCCGCCTCGGGTACGGGCATCAACCAGTCGTTCGACAACAACGATAACGGCCGCTGGAAGAAGAACGGCGTCCCCGAGCCGACCGGACCGTACGCGGGCGAGAAGTACTACATCGATCACCTCCTCTGCACATCCAACGTGGAGACGAAGGCGGGGAATCCCGTTCACATCAAGTTTGCCGGTGATGAATTGGTTCTCGCGGGGCGTCTCTGGATAGTTCTCAAAAGGAGCACGGTTGCTGCAGACGATGCGATCATTGAAGTTCCCCGCATGACGGGGATTGCCAACGGCAACATCTACAACTCCAACAGCAAGCCCGCGAAGATAATCGGCGAGCTGACGGTGACGGCGACGTCATCCAATCCGTTTCTTTTCTTCAACTGGTGCAAGGATGGGCGCCCGCGGTACGGGGTCGAACTCGTCGGCGATACGACGGCCTGCGCCTATTTCAAGAATCAGGACAGTGTTTCTACTACGGGACGGACCATCTTCTCGTTCGTCGGCGATGCGACGAGGTACCATGGCACGCTTATGGTGACTGGGGGCTTTTCGACTCTTTCGCTCGAGACGCCCGGTGGCTTCACGTGCCCCGGCACGATCCAGGTCTCCAATGATGCAATCGTCTCCGTTCCCTCCGGTTCGCCGGCTACGATCGGCAACCTTGACTGCGATGGCGGCATACTGGTGCTGGCGTCTCCGCTGACCGTGACCAATGCATTTACCGCGGGCGGCACCCCAATCAAGGTCGCGACCACGGTGTCTGCCAATGCAGAGAAGATCGCGCTTTTGACCCTTGCGCCCAGTGCCACGGGTACGCTGTCACTTGAGGATTTTCGGCTTTCGTTTTCAGATTGCACTATGGCGAGTGAGACGGGGCTTAGCAAGGCTCCCGAGACGTTGGTCGCCTCGCTGTCCGTTGAAACCAACGAGTTGACGGGGGCGCGGACGCTCTACATGAGTCACAGGGCCATCGTCTATCATGATGCAAAGGACGCTAGTAACGGGAGTGATTCGGCCTTCCTCGAGGCGGGAGCCAGTCACTGGAGCGACAATGATATTCCGAACCACAACCGCGATTACTATTCGGTGGACAAGAATTTCCCGCTGTATGTGCCGAATGCGGCTTGTACGTTCGGTGGCGCTTCGTTTACGATCGGCGGCACTTCCTATCTCAACTTCAACACGTCTTTGGGAAATAAAACCTTGACCGTGCGGATGCTGCGCTTCGTGCCGATGAGTCCGACCAATCTCCTCATGCAGGCGTGGGGATCCGGAACTCTCGCGGGCGGCATGGAGATCGTTGGCATTGACGACAGTTACTGGGCGCGTTTTTACGGCTGGAACGCTTCCGTGGTGACGATCAACTCGACCTTGAGCGGCTCCGGCAACCTGCTGCTCTCCTGCCATCACGAAGCCCAAAACGATTCTCGCGTTTTGTTCAAGTTCACCGGTGACGCCTCGGCCTACGCGGGACGGATGCGCGTCTACCACCCCGATTACGAAAAGGCCACGTACATCGCCGATCCTGACTATTACAGTGCCACGGTGATCGCGGGCGGGGAGGAGAATCTCGGCGGACCGCTCGCGGCGTTCGCGGCGGACGGCCTCTCGCTCGAGCAGCACGCGCTGCTCCAGCTGACGGGCGACGGGACGGGCGTCTTCGACGAGCCGACGCGTGGCTGGCGCATCGTCGGGTGCGGGCGCATCGAGGTGCCTGCGGACTCGACGGCCGTGGTCACCAACAAGCAGATCACCTACGCGGGCGAGTTTCGCAAGATGGGCGCGGGCCGTCTCGTCCTCGGCGGCACGGTGCGGTTCACCGAGGAGGCGACGGAGACGCCGCTCGCGGGCACGAACGTGCTCACGATCGCCGCGGGATCGCTTACGCCGGCGAGCGCGACGGCGTTCGACGGGCTCGCCATCTCCTTCGCCGCCGGCACCAAACTGGTTCTCAACGCGGCGGCGACCGGCGACCTGCTGACGTGCGGAATCAAGGATGTGAAGTGGGACACTCCGCTGACGTTCGCGGATGACGCGCTCGCGGTCGAATTCGCGGATGCGGCGAATGTCCACGAACTGGGCGAACGCCGCGTCGCCATCTGCACGGTCAACGCGACGGCGGCCAAGTCGCTGTCGACTTCGAGTTTCGCGGTGAAGCCTCCGCGCCGGATGTCGACCACCGTCGTGTCAGTCGTGAACCAGGACGGATCGACCACATTCGCCTGCGACCTCGCCTGCAAGGGCCTTGTGCTCATCGTGAAGTGAGCCGTTGTCCAATCGGCTCTTTTAGCCTAAAAATCGCAGTTGAAGTCAATTGTGCATCAGCCCGTCAGCCAACGTTGGCGGGGTAATCGGCAGGGGTCGAAAGGACGTCGGCCCCTGCCGAACGGCGGCTCGGCCCGCGCTCAACCATTTCTCACCCGACCACGACCTGGATCTGGAAGGAGACGGTCTCGATCCCGTGATCGGGATCGGGCGCCGCGACGTGCAGGTTGATGAAAACCGCGCCCCACCCGGAGCGCGGAAACTCCACAGACTTTTTCCCCAGAGCCACAGACTTTTTCGCTGGAGGCCCGGACTTTTTCGCCGTGCCTTCCAGCATGCGTCCGGTTTGGCACCTCTGGAGGAGTTCGTCGCGTCGCGCCTTCGCGCTTGGCGGGCGTGTCCGGTCTCGCGCCCGTTCGTCGTCCGTCCGCTCCCGGCGGTGGTGACCGCGATTCGCGGCGCGATACTTCGTCGCGGGATACCGCTCCTCGTCTCGCTTGCGTCTCGCGTCACCACCGCCGAACCGCGTCCGTCCGTCTCACTTCGCTCGACACGGGCCACGCCCGCCCCGCTCCTCACCCGACGGCTTAAACCTGTTCCACGCCCCCCAAGCCTCCTCGTCGGCTTCCCTTCCTCTGGTCGTTGTCGAGAGGTGCCAACTCCTTTTCCCTGTGTGCTTCAAGCGGAGTGGGCGGGAGAGCCGCGAGTGAGGAACGCGGGGCTGCAAGCGTAAGACGTGCGCGTGTGCCGTGACTTCCAGCATGCGTCCGGTTGGGCGCGTCGAGCGTAAGCCGTGCGCGTGTGCCGTGCCTTCCAGCATGCGTCCGGTTTGGCGCGGCGAGCTTCCCTTCG
>CACYCW010000037.1 GCA_902773015.1 uncultured bacterium | reverse complement strand
ACTCCCGGAACAACCGGCAGATTCCGTGCGTCGGGACGGATGCGGAAGGGTGGAACGACAACCTCGGCGTCGTCACCGTGCCGGAAGGCGTGGACGGTCTGCGGCTCTGTCTTGGCTTCAAGCTGCGGAAGGGCCAGCGGGCGTGGTTCGACAACGTCGAATGCTATCGCCTCGAGGACCGCTTCGAGAAATGGGTGCACCTGCGCAACGATATCACCACGGACGAAAAGCTCACGCATGTGCTGGACGTTCTCTCCAAGGCGGCGGCAAGCGGATACAACGCGGTTCTCTGGGACAGCGCCATCGGCGGCGAGGGCTTCGATCATGATCGCTGGGATGCGAAACGACTGGCGCGGCTCGAGCGGGTCAAGGCGCTTTGCCGCGAGAGGAGTCTCGAAATCGTGCCGATGATCTGGTCCATCGGCCGAGCCCATTCCGTGATGTGGAACCACCCGGAATTAGCCGAGGGATATCCGGTGAAGGACGTCCCCTACGTCGTCCGGGGCGGACGCGCGGTCTTCGAGGAGGACGATGCGCCGGTGCTGCCCGCCGCGCCGAAGGTGATCGATGAGAAATCCAAGTACATCGTCGGACGCTTCGACGTGAAGCCGTTCCGCCGCTATCGGTTCTCCGCGAAGATCCGTCCGCAAGGTGTCACTGGTCGGCGGGCGTTCCGCTTCTACTTCTGGCCGGTCGACAACAACGATAAGTTCTCTCGCGACCGCATGCCGCGTAACCTCGGAGGCGTCGAGCCGGGCCGTGAAGGCTGGCAGGACTTCTCGATCGACCTGTCGACCCACGACCGCCGGGTCGCGAGACTCTTTTGCACCTACGACGCCGCGAAGGGTGGAAAAGGCGGATGCGTGGAGTGGAAGGACGTCCAGTTCCGGACGCACGGTCTCCAGCGCGTGATGTCGGGTCCTGGCGCGCCGTTCCGCGTCCGCGACGCGAAGACGGGCGAGGTCTACGTCGAGGGACGCGACTACCGTCGGCCGGATCCGATTCCGCGCCACCTGGAGAAGATTGGGTTCCACGCCGACGGACCGTCGCAGGAGTTCGGGATCGTGAAGGGGGGACGCATCGCCGATGGTGCTCGGCTGCTCGTGGACGCGTACGAACTGGCGGAGGTGAGTCCCGAGCAGTACTCCGCCTGCATGTCCAATCCCGGGCTCTACCGCTACTTCGAGGAGTCGGTGGTCGCGCTTAAGCGGATGTTCGATCCGAAGCGGGTGTTCCTCTCGCTCGACGAGTTGCGCATCGGCGGAACTTGCGCCGCCTGCGAGGCGCGGAAGACGGACATGGCGCATATCTTCGCCGAGGCCGTTACCCGTCAGCACGAGATTCTCCGCCGGGCGATACCCGGTGTCGGAATCTACGCCTGGCCGGACATGTTCGTTCCGTGTCGCAACGCCGTGCGCCGCTATGAGATGTGCGCCGACACGACCTACGCGGGGGCGATCGACCTCATCCCAAAGGACATCGTGATGGCCGTCTGGGGGGGTGATCCGCATCTGGATGAAATCGACTTCGTCGCCAAGCGGGGTTTCCCGATGCTTGGCTGCGGATACTACGACGCCAAGGATATCGTCTCCCAGACCAGGTGGCGGGACGCGGTCATGGAGTACCGCGACGACTTCGTCGGCTGTCTGTACACGACCTGGTCGAAGGACGGAACCTACGGATTGCTCAAGGAGTACGCCGACCTGTTCGATTGTGCGGCTGCGACAACGTCGCGGTCGGGAACCAATGATGCCAAGGAGGGAAAATGAACGTTATCGACCGAAAAGGGTTCATCGGAGGCGCCGCTGCCTTTGCAGGCACGGCGCTTGCGGGCTGTGCGAGTGCGCCGAAGGCGGCGCGGCCGGCCGAAGGCAGATTCATCAAGGCCGCGCTGCTGCATCTCGGCAGCAACATGTGGTGCGACCGCTACACCAACCTCAAGACCCCGGTCCGCAAACCTTCGTGGAACAACAAGGTCGCCGCGCCCTACGTGCGCGCGGACGACTCGGTCTGGCATGACGTCACCGCGGCGGCGGCGAAGGAGGGGCTCAACCTCATCGTCGTCGACATCGGCGAGGCGCTGGTCTTTCCGTCCCATCCCGAAATCGCCGTCAAGGGCAGCTGGACGCCGGAGAAGATGCGCCGCGAACTCGACCGCCTGCGCGGCTTGGGACTCGAGCCCGTTCCGAAGCTCAACTTCTCTTCCACGCACAACGCCTGGATGGGCAAGTACCGCCGCATCACCGGCTCCGAGCAATACCTGCAGATCCAGCGTGAGCTGATTCTCGACGCCGCCGAGATCTTCGGCGGTCCGCGCCTCTTCCACCTCGGGTGGGACGAGGAGACCTACGGCCATCAGGGCGGCTGGGGCAATTACGAATACTGCGTTGTGCGGCGCGGCGGGAAGTGGTGGAACGACTTCCTGCTCTCGGTCGAGGCGGTGCGCGAGGCAGGCTCCCGTGCGTGGTGCTTCTCCGATCAGTTCTGGTACGATCCGGATGGATACCGTAAGAACATGCCCAAGGACGTCGTCCAGTGTCCGTGGAATTGCGTCGAGTCGAAGGAGCATCCGGAATGGATCTCTACCATCGCCGAGATGGGCCGACTAGGATACGACGTCATCGCCGACATCGCGATGTTTCCGGGTAAGCGTGTGACCGAGGAGAACGGCAGCTGGGTCTACCAGCCGATCGACCGCACGAAGAAGACGGAGACGCGGCGGATGATGGAGTACTGCCGCCGCGACATTCCGAAGAGGCAATTGCTCGGCTTCGTCGCCTGTCCGTGGGTGCTGCTGCAGCCCGGCGTCACGCGCGAGGTCTATCTCGACTCGCTGAAGTACGCTGGCGAGGAGCTCGCGCGTTTCGAGCGCGAGTCGGTCTGAACGCGAAGCGAGGGTTGACATGGCGCTTCCATCATTTGCTGGTCGTAGGCAGTTGGCTGTCGCTTCGGGCCTCCTTCTCTTCCTGTCCGTTGCCTTTGAGGCCTTTGCCGCAATCACCGTTTCGCCCGTCGACTCGCGCTATTTTGCCGATGGCGACTCAGGCCGCACCTGGATTCCCGTCGGATGCAACATCTGCTTCGACCGCAACGCCAATGACTCTGCGGCGGCGCGTCGGCTCTATGAGGGCTGGATGGCGTCCTTCGCGACGAACGGCGGCAACTACCTGCGCGTGTGGCTCTCCGCGCCGTTCCTGGACGTGATGCCGGACGAGGCCTACCGCTTCAGCGCTGAGGCCGAGGAGAACCTCAAGTGGCTCGTGTCCCGTGCGGAGGTGCATGGTCTGCGCCTCAAGTTCACGCTCGAGAACTTTCGCCGGCTTGGGCCGAAGTCAGACGCTGATCCCGAGAAGGGCGTCATCTCTTTCAAGAGCACGGTCTACGCGCCATTTGCGAAGCGGATGCGCGAGGTGTTTACGTCCGAGAAGTGCGCCGACATCTACCTGGCGAAGGCGCGGCGGATTGCGGAGCTGGTTGGAAGGAGCGATGCCCTGGTTGCCGTTGAGCTCTGGAACGAGATCAACTCCGTGTCCGAAGCCGACCTGAACGTGCTCGGCGCGTGGAGCGAGCGCATGCTGGCGGAGATGAAGAAACTCTTCCCCGGCAAGATGACCTTGCAGAACGTCGGAAGCTTCTCGGAGGACAGCGGATTCGCGATCTACGACTGGCTGGGCCAGCTGAAGGGCAACGACTTCATGCAGGCCCACCGCTACTTCGATCCCGGCGCGGATCTTGACGTCGCGCGAGGGCCGATGGACGTGCTGTGCGCGGATGCCGTCCGCGAGCTGCTGGACCGGCGCCCGGGTCTGCCGGCGGTTCTGGCCGAGACGGGATGCGTCGAACGCCACCACGCGAGCTACTCCCACCTCTACCGCCTCGACACCCAGGGGATGATGCTGCACGACGAGATCTTCGCCGCGTTCTTCGCCGGCTCCGCCGGCTCTGGCGAGCCCTGGCACTGGGACCACCAGTACATCTCGCAGCATGGCCTGTGGTGGCATTTCGCCCGCTTTGCCAAGGCCGTCGAGGGCCTGGACCCGGCGGCGGAACACTTCCGCCCCTTCCGCACCGAGTCGAGTCGGCTTCGGTTTTGGGGCTTGAGGGGAAACCGCACGACCGTCATCTGGCTGCGTGACAAGCGCAACACCCTGCTGACGGAGGTCGAGTGTGGGCGTCGGCCTGAACCTGTCGCGGGGGAGGCGTTCCGCGCGGCCTGCTTCCGCCGCAGCCGATACGACTGGTATCTTCCGTGGACGGACGCCTCGCTCACGATGACCGATTGCAAGATGCCGACCTTCACCCGTTCCGCAGTCGTTCGCTTCGCTACTCAGAAATAGGTAATGTGGGAAAGTCCGGGATGACCTCAACGACAGCTTTGTTCGGTGCGTGCACGCTGACAAGGCGCTCAAACGTGCGGCGTACACCAACGTGCCATCCCAGACTTCGCCACATCATCCAGAAATAATGAAAATGAAGACATCGCTGATCGCTGTCGCAATCGAGCTCGTCGCGTTCGCGCTGGAGGCGGGATCCGCTATGGCGGAGAACTGGCCCAACCGGTGGTTCTACATGGGGAGGCCTCTGACCTCCGACCAGGACATCGCCGACGTCTCGAACGTCGTCCAGATCGCCAAGGCTGGCGGGATGAACGGCATGGTGTTCGTGGGCGGACTTGAGTTCGCGAGCTGCTGGCCGCGGGATCGGTTCCGCCGGCTGCGCGAAATCCGCTGCATTTGCGACGCGGCGGGCGTCGAAATCATCCCCTCGATGTACTCGTTCGGCTACGGGTCGATGATCAACTACGGCAGCTGGCGACTCGAGGGCGAGCCAGTGAACGACATCCCCTACGTGGTGCGCGGCGGACGCGCCGTATGGGCGGGCGGCGAGCGGCGCGATCTGGGCGCGGCGAATCCGCAGGTCCTCAAGGCCATGAATCGGCTCATCCGCATGGTGAGCGTGAAGTCGGCGAGCCGTTACCGTCTCAGCTGCCAGATCAGGACAGACGGTGTCAAGGCGACGCGGAAGGTGGAGCTGTGGGCGCGCGATGCGGCACCTGGTGCGCCGTTCGGTCCGCTCGGACGGCGGAGCTTCAAGTTCTCGCCGACACAGGGCTGGACGACGTGCGAGATGGACTTCAACGTGGGCGAAGACGTCGATAAGCTTTATCTCTACGCGGGCTATCAGGGCGGATACGAGTCGGGCACAGTCGCCTTCCGCGATTTCACCCTCGAGCGGGTGGCGCCTTCCATCGTCATGCACGGACGACCGGGGACGCCGGTGTCGCTGCGCGACGCGTCGACGGGCGCGGTCTACGTCGAGGGCCGCGACTACATCTGCCCGAAGTGCGTGCGCCCGCGCGGACACGAGCCGATGCCGCCGGCGGAGTTCGAGCTGCCGGCGGGGAGCGCGATCCGCGAAGGGACGAAGTTGGTGCTAGACTGCTATTCGCCGGCGGTGGTGGATGAGAACCAGGTGTCGACGTGCATCTCCGATCCGTCGCTCTACGAACTCGTGTCCAATTCGGTCGCGCTCGTTGAGAAGATCCTCTCGCCCGCGAAGTGGCATCTTTCGATGGACGAGTTTCGCAACGGCGGCACGTGCGCATCGTGCCGAGCGAAAAACATGACGATGGCCCAGATCTACGGCGAGGCGGTGACGAAGGTGTTCAACACCATCCGCGGCGTCCATCCCGGCGCGGAGGTGCACATCTGGAGCGACATGCTCGACCCGAACCACAACGGCATGGAGCGCTACTACAACTGCCGCGGCTCGTTCAAGGACGCCTGGAGGTGGGTGCCGAAGGAGCTCGTGGTCGACTGCTGGTACGGGAGCCGCTGCGAGAAGTCGCTCAAGTTCTTCTCCGAACACGGTTTCCGCACGCTCGCGGCGGCGTATTATGACGAGAAGCCCCCGCTCAAGGGGTCGCAACGCTGGCGCGATGCCGGACGGAACACGCCGGGCTTCACCGGCTACATGTACACGACCTGGAGGAACGACTACTCGAACCTCGCGGAATTCTGCCGCGTCATGTCCGAGCCGTGGGAGGACCGCTGGGTGTTCCTGCCCTGCAACTTCTGGAATCGCGGCGTCGACAATCCGAATTCGCTCGAGCACTTCACCAACATCGCCGCGCGCGCGAAGGCGTCCGGCTACAACGCGGTGGTGATGAGCGCCCATCTCGACCTCGCATACCGGTGGCCGGTCCATCTCTCCAATCAGGTCACGCGGGCCAAGGCGTTCTGCGACGGAATCGGCATCGACATCGTGCCGATGATGTGGGACGTCGGCTACGCCGGAAACTGTCCTGGGAACTGGATGGAGAGCCGGACGATCGAGGATCTGCCGTACGTCCGGCGCGGCGGCAGGGCCGTGTTCGACGGTGAACAGGTGGAGATTCGCGGCGGACCGGTTGATCGCATCGAGGCCGCCGGTTCGAAGAAACGCTCGATGGCGATGCGGATCGGCCGGCGCTTCACGCTCCGGAAGGGCGTCCGCTACGTGATCACCGCGCGTGTCAAGTCGACAGGTGTTCCCGCCGATGACAAGTTCCAGTTCATAGGCTTCATTCCGAGTCGTCCCGGCAAGTCGGCCTACTACCACTGCGAGAAGCTCCCGTCGGATGGTGAATGGCACGACGTCGTCTATCCCCTGGAGGCGCGGACGGACGAGGAGATTGCCATGATGTTCGGATACTGGGGCCCTGTCGGGAGGCTGGAGATCGAGAATTTCCGGGTGACGGCCCGCGGCGTTTGCGGGGCTACGCGGCGAGAGCGCATTCCGTTCATTGTCAAGGACGCGGCGACCGGTCGCGTCTACGAGGAGGGGCGCGACTACGCCGAGGTTCCGCCGATCGCGATCCGCGGCGAGGGCGATCCGATGGGTCCGTATCTCGAACTTACGATACCTGAGGGCAGTAGCATGCCGGCGGACGCCAGGCTGCTGGTCACTTGCGACATACCCAACATGTTCGGCACGCCGCATGGCGAACAGTACGCGGCGTGCATGTCGAATCCCGACTGGTACCGGCGCGCGGAGCAGGGGGCCGCGGCGGTGCAGCAGCTGCTGCATCCGAGGAAGTGGTTCCTCTGCTTCGACGAGCTGCGCAGCGCCAACACATGCGCCGCGTGCCGTTCGCGCAAGCTCGACATGGCGCATCTCATCGGCGACTGCCTGCAGCGTCAGCGCGAAATCGTGCGGAAGGTGAACCCCGAGGCGAAGTGCTACGTCTGGGGCGACATGCTCGATCCGAATCACAATGCCCATGATGGCTACGCCAACACGGTGGGCAGCTACACGAACATCGCGCAGTGCATCCCCAAGGATCTGGTGATTTGCCCGTGGTGGGGCAAGAAGGCCGCTGTACAGGCCGACTACTGGGTCGCGAGCGGCTTCCGGATGACGGCGGGGGCGTACTACGACGACAAGACGTTCAAGTGCAGCCGCAGTTGGCTGGAAGCCGCGGCGAAGCATCCCGGTGCGTTCAAGGGCTTCATGTTCTGCACCTGGCGCAACGATTTCTCGGAACTGGAGAACTTTGCGAAGCTGATGTTCGTAAGTCCATGAAAAGTTTATGTTGAAAAGGAGACACACGAAAATGAAGAAGATAGACAGAAGGGAGTTCATCGCTGCTGGGGCGGCGTTCGCGGGCGCGGCGGCGATTGGCGGCTGCGCGACCGGCAGGAAGGCGGCGTTCACTGCGCCGCAAGGCGACATTCGCGCCTTTTTGCTGCACCTCGGCCACAATATGTGGTGCGACTGGCCGAGCGAGGCCATGGGTGCCGAGAAAGGCATCGCTTTTCTCACTGAAAAGCGCCGACCCGATCTCAAGCTCCGAAGCCGTGACGACTACTGGCGCGCCGTGACGGATCATCTTGCCGCGCGGGGGATCAATCTGCTCGTCATTGACCTGGGCGAGGGACTCGCCTACCCGAGTCATCCCGAGCTGGCGATTGAGGGTACCTGGAGCGTTGACAAGATGCGTGCGGAGATCGCACGGTTGCAGGGCATGGGCATTGAGGTCATTCCGAAGCTCAATTTCTCGACTACGCACAACGGCTGGATGAAGGACTACCGCCACATGGTCTCGTCGCGGCCGTACTTCCGCTTCTGCGAGGATGTCATCCGCGACGTGGCCGAGATCTTCGATTATCCGCGGTTCCTCCACATCGGCTACGACGAGGAGACGGTCGAGCATCAGGGCGCGCAATGGTGCGGCTGCCAGCACATCGACGTGCGGCGCGGGGAGTTCTGGTGGGGGGACTTCCTTCACATCGTCGGCTTCATCGACGGTCTCGGCATTCGCCCTTGGACGTGGAGCGACTACGGCTGGGACCATCCCGAATACGTGACGCGCTGCCCGAAGTGCGTCGTGCAGTCCAACTGGTACTACGATGAGAGCCACGGCGGCTTCGACCCGGCCACGAACAAGACGAGCGACCTCAAGCGTCTCAATCACTTCTGGGCGCTCGAGAAGGCCGGGTTCGACCAGATCCCCTGCGGCACGAACTGGGTGGGCTGGAAGCGCAGGCAGGAGAAGGTCGGCGCCGACGACGTGATCGGCAAGCTGGTCAAGCTCGGGCGCGAGGTGATCGCGAAGCCTCGGCTCCTCGGGTTCATGATGGCGCCGTGGGCGTCGTGCGACACCGAAGCGCACCGGGACTTCAACATCCGCGGGGCCGATCTCTTCGCCGAGGCACTGCGCGCCTAGGAGGTGACGATGAAGACGGGCATCCTGGGCGTAACTCTCGCCGTCCTGTCGGGCGCGTCGGCTCTGGCGGGCGAGAAGGTCATCAGCGCGCCGGTGACGGTGGAGGGGACGGGTGACGACCAGACCTGCGTCTGGTCGCCGCCGGTGGCGCTCAAGCCCGACACGACCTATGCCTTCCACGTGAAGATGCGCGGTGCGGAGCAGGGCGGTGTCGCGGTGATGGGACCGAACGGCGCGAAGATGTACCTCAACATGAGTGACCGCAGGACGAACGAATGCGTCTTCGTCTTCAAGAGCCCGTCGGATCCGAAGAAGGCGAACGCCAAATTCGAATTCGGGCAGTGGCACGTGAAGGGTCCGCTTGTCTACGAACGCGCCGAGGTCACGCCCGTCCGGCTCGCCGGACGGCGCTTCGGTGACATCGAGCTCGGCTACGGCGAGCGGATCGACAGCAACCTCTACTCCTTCGATCTGCCCAGTAAGACCGACACCCTCCGGAACGTGCTGCGAATACCCTCGGTCTTCGACGGCGCCGCGCCGGACTGGTCGATCGACGGTGAACAGTCGGTCACGCTCACTCACGCCCTTCCGGGTCGGACCTTCCGCCGTGCACGCGTCTCGGTGCTGCCAGACCGGCTCACGCGCGGGACACTGCACGTGGAGGTGTCCGCCGACGGCGGCGACTGGCTCCCTGTCTGCGCGATGACGAACATCTTCCACCACGCCGCGGAACTGCCGGCGAAGCTCTTTCCCGCAAAGGAGATCCGTCTGCGCCTGCGCGGCGGCAAGAGATGCTGGGCGCGGGTCTTGAAATACGGCTTCGACGGGGAGATCGACGGCGAGCACATGTTCGCCTTCGGGGAGACGGCGGTTCTTGACGCCGCGACCGGCGAACGGATCCGCGAACTGAAGCCGTGGGACTACCTGTCGCGGATCACTGGCTCGCGCCTTCGCGAGGGGAAGGGGATCTCCTGCTGGAGCGAGTCGTCGGGACGAAAGGTCTTCCGCGGACGCCCCCTGCCGGTTGACCGCGCCGAGGCGCTCGTCATCCGCACGGCGGCGAACGAGGCCGAGGCGGCGCAGCTCGTCGTGACGACCCAGGATGATGTGGACGGCGTGCGCGTCACCGGCTCGGCGCTGAAATCGTCCGCAACCGGGGCGACGATCGCCGCGGAGTCCGTGCGCGTTCGCCGTGTCGGCTACCTGATGATTGACATCACGACGGATGCGATGGGCGCGCGCGGACGCTGGCCGGATCCGATCTTCGGGCAGGACGCTGCTGGATGCCGCGTGAAGGGAGGTGAGAACCAGCCGTTCTGGGTCACCGTCAAGCCGCCCAGGGGAACGCCGCCGGGGATGTACCGCGGCGAACTCACGGTGTCGTGGCAGAGGGGCGGCGCGACGGAGTCCCTCGCCGTGCCGCTCGAGGTCGAGGTCTTCGGGTTCGAGCTGCCGGACAGGATGACCTGCGAGACGGCGTTCGGATGCTCGATCGGACGGATCTTCCGCTATCATCGCGTGAAGTCGCAGGAGGATCGGAAGACGCTCGTCGACAAGTACATGGACGTCCTCTCCGAGCACCACATCTCCCCGTACAACCCGTCTCCGCTCGTCTATCCCAGGGTTCATTGGGAGAAGCCGGACCGCAAGCGCCCTGAGACGTGGAAACTGACGATGAAATGGGAGGCTTGGGACCGGGCGATGGCCCTGGCGTTCGAGCGCTGGCATTTCAACACCTTCAACTTCCCCTTGGGCGGCGTCCTCGGCTCCGGCTCCTTCATCAGCCGATGCGAGCCGTCGATTTCCGGCGTGTCGATCACCAACAACCCGGCCGCGTACGAAATGCTCGTCGGCACCTACCTGAAGGAGGTCGAGCGCCATCTCGTCGAGCGCGGCTGGATCGACGAGGCGTACATCTACTGGTTCGACGAGCCCAGTACGGCCGACTATGACTTCGTGATGCGCGGCAACGACACCCTCAAGCGGCACGCGCCGCGTCTGAGGCGCATGCTCACCGAGGAACCGCGCAACGCGCTGGTTGGCGGGCCGAACCTGTGGTGCCCGCTCACTGGCAGCTTCTATTCCGAGGCGCTCGAGACGTGCCGCGCGCGGGGCGACCAGTTCTGGTGGTACATCACGTTCTCCTCCATGCAGCCGCTGGTCAACGAGCATGTCGAGCATTCGGGGGTGGACAATCGCCTCTGGCTCTGGCAGACGTGGAAGGAGCGGGTGTCGGGGATTCTCATCTGGGAACTCTGCCACTGGACGACCGAGTCCGTCTACACCGACCGGCTGCAGAACCCCTACGAAGACACGATGAACTGGTCGAAGTCGTGGAGGGTCTGGAATTCGGGTGAAGGGCGCTACCTCTATCCGCCCACAGCCTGCTTCACGACGCAGGACGGTCCGGTGCTGGAGGGTCCGGTCGACTCCATCCGTCTTGAGATGCTGCGCGAGGGTATCGAGGACTACGAGTACTTCGTGCTGCTGCGGAAGCAGGATCCGACGAATCCGCTGTTAAAGGTTCCCGAGACCGTGATGCGTTCGGTCTACGACTACTCGACTGATCCCAGCGGGATGGAGACGCACCGTCTCAGGCTGGCGCGGCAGATCAAGTGAGGCTGTGCCAATTCGCAGGTTGTGTGGGTTTCATCAGATATGGTATAATTCGCACGCGGAAAACGAAATGAAGTTCGCGTTTATCGGCGCTCTTAGCCTCATGGGCGCGTCTGTCGCATCGGCGGCGCCTGATCCGTACGCCTACCACGAGCTCGTCGTGACCGAGTCGAATCCCGTCGCCGTGCGCCCTGGGCTCTGGGACTTCGGCAAGGACGGCGTCGGCTGGCTCTCCTTCCGCGGTGTGGCGCCTGGTGCGTATGAGATCGTCATCGGTGAGCTCACCAACGCGGTCGGCCATGTCACGAACGCCTATCCGCGCTCGACCATCCGCTGCCAGCGTCTCGCGGGGACGGTCGACGCCGCAGATTTCCGCGTGCCGATGCCTCCCGACCGACTCAATCTCACGGGCTACTTCAAGGACGCGCCGGCGATTCGTCTGCCTGAGCGTCTCGGCATCGTCTTCCCGTTCCGATACGTCGAGATCGTGAAGACGCCGGGCCCGATCGTCGCCGCGAATCTCGTGCGGTCGATGGTCCACTATCCAATCGACATGGGGAAGTCGTCGTTCGCGAGCGACTGCCCCGTCCTGGATGAGATCTACGCGATGTGCAAGTACTCGATCCTCGCGACGAGCTTCTGCGGCGTCTACGTGGACGGTGACCGCGAGCGCACTCCCTACGAGGGCGACGCCTACATCAACCAGCTCGGTCACTACGCAATCGACGACGACTACAGCCTGGCCCGCAAGTCCTGCGAGTGGCTGGCCGACCACCCGACGTGGCCGACGGAATGGAGGCAGCACCAGATCATGATGCACTGGGCCGATTGGATGTGGACGGGTGACACCCGCTCCATCGCGAAGTACTGGCGGAAACTGGCGGAGGAGAAGCTCCTCTCGCAGTACGCCCGTCCCGAGGACGGTCTTCTTCTCACAGGCGGCGAGAACAAGAAGGGCAGCCGCATTCCGGGCGGCGGGGACATCGTGGACTGGCCGCCGGCCGAGCGAGACGGTTTCGTGTTCCGTCCCGTCAATGCGGTCATCAATGCCTTCTACCACCTTAACCTCGGCCAGATGTCGCAGATGGCGGCGGCGATCGGGAAGCGGGAGGAGTCAGCCCGCTACACCCGCGAGGCCGCGCGCATCCGGGCGTCCTTCCGCCGCGCGTTCCTGAATCGGCGGACGGGGCTGTTCGTAGACGGGGAGGGCACGACGCATGCGTCACTTCACGCCAATGCCACCGCGCTCGCGTTCGGGCTGGCGGACGAGGGGGAGAAGGCGGCGATCGCCGCGTTCCTGGAGAAGAAGGGGATGGCGTGCAGCGTCTATTTCGCGCAGTACCTTCTCGAGGCGCTTTGCGCGGCAGGGCGCGACGACGCGGTCGTGCGCCTGATGTCCGCCACCGACGAGCGCAGCTGGCATGAGATGATTCGCTTCGGATCGACGGTCTCGATGGAGGCGTGGAACGTGAAGGCGAAGTCGAACCTCGACCTCAACCATGCGTGGGGGACCGTTCCCCTCAACATCATCTCGCGGCACGTGCTGGGCGTCACGCCGCTCGAGCCGGGCTTCAGGAGGATCTCGATCGCACCCTGTCCGGGCGGACTCGGTCGGGTGAAGGGCGTCGTTCCCACGGCGGTCGGTCCAGTGCGGGTGGACGCTGCCGGGGACGCACTCACCGTCGAGACGCCGGCCCCGGCGCGAGTCACCTGGCGGGGCGTCCGGCATGAGGTCGCCGCCGGACGGCACGTATTCTGCGGCGCCGGGCGATGAGGCGGGTGCACCAGCGCGGGGGCTTCACGCTTGTGGAGCTGATCGTGGTCATCGCCGTGATGGTCACGCTGATGGGCGTCTCCTTCTCCCTCATGCACGCGGGCGATGACGCCGTCGCGCGCAACCGGACGCTGAACCGCCTCCAACGGCTCCAGAACTGCCTGTCGGGCTACTTCGCCGCCTTCGGGCACTACCCGGCCGTGCCGCTTCACGCCTCGCGCGACTGGCGCCTCAAGGCCAACAACTACGGCATCCAGACGGACAGCGTCGATGCAGGCGTCGACTGGCTGAACGTGCGCGCGGCGCTCCTCGCGCAGCCGGTCGCCGTCGAGTATCCGTTCGACTGCAAGGACGCCGGGGTGAAGTCCGACGTGTCCGCCGCGTCAAAGGCAGACATCACCTGGGCGAAGTCGTCGAAGAAGACCGGCGAGGCGGTCGCGCGTGCGGTCCTCACGAATGGCTACAAGCCGTTTGCCGCGTCAATGGTGAAGTCATCGAGCGGGGCAGGCGACTGGCGCGAGGTGCAGGTCTACCGTCACGGGCTGCTTGCCTACCTGCTGCCGCGCGTCGCGTTCATGCTGCGTGGCGAAAGCTCGGTACTGGACGGTTTCGCCGCCTGGACGGCCCACAACGATCTCGCCGAGTACTATGACCCGGACACGGGCAAGGCGCTCACGTCGACCTGGGCGGAGCTCGCCGACGCCATGCGGCTCGACTCCGGGCGCATCCGCGAGGCGGCGCTCGCGTCCTCCGCTGCGGCCACCTGCGCGCGTTGGTTGCCGAACCTCGAGGGCGTCGTTCGCGGCGGCGGTACCTTCTTCGGCATCGACACGGGGGACGGAATGGCGTTCCGGGAGCGTGAGCGCGACTTGCGCGACGCGCAGCTCGCGGACCTCCACATCCACGCCCCCGGCTCCGCCGCCTCGCCCAATGCGAAATCGCAGTACATTCTCGACGGGATGACCGTGCTGGACGGATGGGGTGGCGAGCTCTACTACTACTCGCCGGCACCGCACCGTGCCTGCCGAGTCTGGTCCGCCGGACGCGACCGCCGAACCTTCCCGCCGTGGGTCGACCCGAAGGCGGCGGCTAAGGACGCGGCGCTGGCAGTCGCGCTGGGTTGGACTTGCGACGATCTTGCCGTTGAGTTGAAATGACCCGTTTCGCGCCATTGACGAGGGATGCGGTTTGTGTTATACTTTTTTTATGTCAGCGGTTAGTTTGAAGGATAAACGTTTCGGAATGTCGTTGCTTGCCATCATCACCGCGCGGGGCGGATCGAAGCGGATTCCGCGAAAGAACGTGAAGCCGTTCATGGGCCGCCCAATGCTGGCCTATGCGCTCGCGGCTGCGCGCGAGTGCGCGCTCTTCGACGAGATCATGGTCTCGACGGACGATGACGAGATCGCGGCGCTCGCTCGCGCCGAGGGCGCGGCCGTGCCGTTCCGCCGCAGCGCGGCGACGTCCGGCGACCTCGCCACGACCGACGCCGTGCTGCGCGAGGTGCTCGACGCCTACGCGGCACGCGGACGCTCCTTCGACGCCTTCTGTTGCCTCTACCCCTGCGTGCCGCTCCTCACTGGCGCGCTCCTGCACGAGGCGGGCGAGACGTTCCTCGCCTCGCCCGCCGAGTCGCTCATTCCCGTGGTGCGCTTCTCGTATCCGATCCAGCGCGCGCTCGTGCGCGGGGCGGATGGCTTCATTGCCTTCCGCGAGCCGGAGAACGCGGCGCGCCGCTCGCAGGATCTTGAGCCGACCTACCACGACGCCGGCATGTTCTACTTCTGCCGCACGGACGCGTTCCGCGTGAGCGGTTCACTCAAGACCCGCACGACCGCGATGTTCGAACTGCCCGAGGAGCGCGTGCAGGACATCGACAATGAGTCGGACTGGCGTCTCGCCGAGATGAAGTACCGTCTGCTGGCAGCCACGCCTGACGTCACGCCTCCTGCTTGAGGGGGTGGCTTTGTCCGCCGAATGCGGTACCTGCAAAAATTCCAAAAATACCCCCTTGCGCTGGTAGGGGGGATTATGATATACTATCCTCTCGTTCGCCCGAAAAGGGCGGGCGATGTTCTTTGACATCCGGTGCTTGAGACGTGTCTCTGGAAGAGACATGGAACAGTGAATGTTTGTGTGAGTGCCGGGGTCCCGCGAGGGGCCCCACGAGGAAAAGACTCAAGATTAACTTTCTGAGAGTTTGATT
>CACYCW010000036.1 GCA_902773015.1 uncultured bacterium | reverse complement strand
CCCACGAAGTCGGGGAGCACCATCGAACGACGGCTCCACGTCTTGATCGGCTGCTTCTTGCCGCTCGCCTGCATCTTCTCGACCTTCCGGAGGAGGCTCTCCTCGACGTAAGGTCCCTTCTTGAGAGAACGTGACATCTTATTTCCTCCTCTTGACGATCACCTTGTCGGAGGCCTTGCGCTTCGGCCTCGTTTTGCCGCCCTTGGCGAGCTTGCCCCACGGCGAACGCGGATGCGAGCCGCCCGAGGTGCGCCCCTCGCCGCCACCCATCGGGTGGTCGACGGGGTTCATCGCGACGCCGCGCACCGTCGGCCGGATGCCGAGATGGCGCTTGCGGCCCGCCTTGCCGAGCTTGATCGATCCCCAGTCCTTGTTGCCCACCGAGCCGACGCAGGCGAGGCAGCGGCCATCGAACATCCGCACCTCTCCCGAGGGCAGCTTCAGTGTCACCACGTTGCCGTCGCGCGCCATCACCTGGCAGGCGTTGCCGGCCGAACGGCCGATCTTCGCGCCCTGGCCGGGCACGAGCTCGATCGCATGGACCATGAGCCCGAGCGGAATCTGCGCGAGCGGCAGGCAGTTGCCGACCGTCGCCTCCGCCTTCGGCCCGTTCATCACCTTCATCCCCGGCTTCAGGCCCTCAGGCGCCAGGATGTAGCTCTTCACGCCGTCCGCGTACTCGATGAGCGCGAGATACGCGCTGCGCGTCGGGTCGTACGCAATGTCCTTCACCGTCGCCTCGACGCCGAACTTGTTCCGGCGGAAGTCGACGATCCTCATGCGCTGCTTCGCGCCGCCACCGCGGTGCCTCACCGTGATGTGCCCCTGGTTGTTGCGACCCGCAGTCTTGCGGACCGCCCTCGTCAGGCGCTTCACCGGGCGCTTCTCGGTGATCTCCTCGAACGTGGCGGACTCGCGGAACCGTATGCCGCACGAACGGGCCTTGTATTTCTTCAGTGCCATAATGCCTCTCCCTCGATTACGCGAGCTCGATGCGCTCGCCTTCCTTCACGGTGACGATCGCCTTCTTCCACGTCGGCTCCGCCACCGCGCGGCGCGTGCCGCGGACGTACCGGAGACCGCCCTTCATGTTGGCCGTGCGCACGGCGAGCACGTGCACGCCGAACGCCTTCTCGGCCGCAAGCGCGATCTGCGGCTTGCGCGCATCTGTCGCCACCTCGAGAAGATAGCGGTTCTCAGTCGAGAGCCGCGAGCCCTTCTCGGTGATCAGCACGTTGAGGATGATCCCCGCCGTCTTCTCCTTGAGTTCTGCCCTTGTCATGATGACCTCAGCCCCCCTTACTTCGTGATGCGCTCGAGAAGCGCGTCATAACCGGCCTTGTCGCAGACGAGCTTGCGGTTCGCGAGAACCGTGTACACGTCAAGCGCCTGCGTCGTCGAGTAGTCGATGCGCGGCAGATTCGACGTCACGAGCACCACCGTGTCGTCGACGTCCCTCTGCACCACGCACGCCGTGCGGTCGACGCCGAGCTCCTTCAAGAGCTTCGCCATCAGCTTCGTCTTCGGCGCCTCGAACTCGAACTTGTCGACGACGATCACGTCGCCATCGACGAGCTTGTCGGAGACCGCGCGCGCAAACGCGAGCGACATCACCTTCTTGTTGACCTTCTGCACGTACGAGCGCGGATGCGGCCCGTGGGCCACGCCACCGCCGCGCCACACCGGGCTCTGGCGGAAGCCCGCGCGGGCGTTGCCCGTGCCCTTCTGCTTCCAAGGCTTCTTGTTCGAACCCGCGACCTCGCCTTTCGACTTCGTCGAGGCCGTGCCCGCGCGGAGCGCGTTGCGGATCGCCGTCACCGCGTCCTTCACCGCCTGCTCGCCCCTGTCGAGCGTCAGCTTCGACCGGTCGAAGACCGTCTCAATCCTCTTCATGACTTACTTCGCCCCCTTCTTCGCCTTCGCGGCGAGCGCGTTGTTCTTGAGGGACTTCCGGACGATCACCACGCCGTTCCTCGCGCCGGGAACCGAGCCCTTCACGAGAATCGCGTTGTCGTCGGGACGAATCGCGACCACCTCGAGGTTTATCGCCTTGCGGTTCACGTCACCCATGTGGCCGGGCATCTTCTTGCCCTTCTCGATCCAGCCCGGGAGATCGCGCGCCGCAAGACCGCCCGT
>CACYCW010000035.1 GCA_902773015.1 uncultured bacterium | reverse complement strand
TCGATGATCGAGAACGAATTCGAGTCCCCGAAGTTGCGGGCATGAGGCGATGAGATGAAGAACTTGTGTTCCTTGCCCGGCGTCTTGAGGACGCGGCAACGGCAGAAGTTGACGGGCATCTCCGCCGCAATCGGCTCGATCTCGTCGAGCGGCACCGCGATCTCGCACGTCCAGCCGTCACGGTTCTTGCGGATCTCATGACGGATCCGCGGATTCCAGCTCTTGTCCTCGTTGTTTGACTGGCCGACGCTGTAGCGGCGGAAGTCCGCAATGGAGCCCTCCGAGTTGATGATCACGTGATAGCCGCTTGAGCGCTTGCCTGTCGGCGAGAAGAAGAACTCCACCGAGTTGTCCTGCCAAAGGTAGGGGTCGTCGTGCGGACGGGTCACAGCGCAGATGTCGTCCATCCGCGGCTCGGAGCAGACGAACCGGACGCACAGGTCCTTCTCGGTGCGCCACATAGTGGCGGTGCAGGCGATGTCGCGCTCGATGGTTGTCGGCGTCTTGTCGCCGAAGGCCCCGATTCCGACGCCGACGTACGGGCGCAGGGTAATCGGCGTGTTCGCCTTGAGATGTGGTTCGGCCGCAACGGCCGCGCAGTGGTCGTTGTAGGCGTCCGATGTCTTTCGGAGCGGGACGAGGATTTCGCGCTCGTATAGGTCGATGCGCGCGAGGATCAGGGCGCGGTCGGGGGCGTCGGCCGGAATGGCCGCCCGCGCCGCCTTCAGGTTCGCATCGATCGACGCCACGTAGTCGCGTCCGTAGATCTTCGTCCAGAGCTCCTCGTCTCCCGGCGTCGAGCACTGCGGCCCGAGGGGCGTGTCGACGAAACGCCCCATGACCCGCTTCATCCACCGTTCCTCGAGTCCGTTGACGACCTCGGCCATCCGGGCGGACGCCTCGCCGCCGCCGAACATTCGCTCGAGGTAGTCGCGTACGAGGCGGTCCGGGTCTTCGGCGTTGTTCCACATCACGCGGCCGAAGACGTACTGGTTGAGGTGGTTGTAGAACCAGCGGTCGGCCTCGCACTCCGCGAAGGCGCCGAAGATGAGGTCGCGGCGGGTGCGGTAGAATTCTCCCCAGGCCCGCATCGAGAAGTTCGGCACGCCGGCGATCTCCCGCGAGCCGTACTTGTTGGGATAGGTCCAGAGCCAAACCTTGTGGCCCAGCTTCTTCGTCCAGTCGCGGATTCGCGCATCGTCCTCGGTGATCTTCTCCGGGTTGTTCATGGCGAAGGGGCCCATGACCGCGACCATCACCTGGACGTTGTCCGGCAGCTCCACGCTCGGCACGTTCATGTAGGGATGGTAGCTCATCATCGTGAGGTCGCCCGCGATGCCCTCGGCCTTGAGGCGACGGGCCCACTCGGCCACGCGTCCCCACACGAGCTCCGTGGCCGGCGAGTTCTTCGGGCCCGCCGCCCAGGCCGCGCGGCACCGGTCGCACTGGCACGGGGTGAGGGAGTCCTGCGGCATGACGTCCACGTACCTCCGCTCGGAGCAGTTGTAGTTCCAGGCGAGACCCTTGCCGTGCTTGGCTGGAATCCCCCGCACCTCCGGGCCTTCGCCAGTCAGGTAGGAGCGGACGTCGCGGTAGACCTCCTCCATCACGCCACTGGACCAGCAGAGCTGCCCGGCGTGCTTCTCGTTGGGGTTGACCTGGCGGATGCCGCCCGAGAGGGCGAAGTACTCGGAATGGGACGAGCCGAAGCGCTTGAGATACATGAAGCCGTTCAGGCCGTGGCAGCAAGGGATCGTGCGGGTCTCCATGCGGAGCATCATGAGACTCTTGCCGAGTCCGCCGCGGTCGGCCTCGATGAACTTCGCATGTCCGTTGTAGATGCGGCGGACGGAGAAGTCGGGCACGCTGACGTAGTCAATGGGACCGACCACAAGGTCGTCGCCGCGCGGAATGCACTCCCCCAGCTCACCGGGGAAGAAGAACCTGCAGTTCGCGTAGCGCTCGAGAAAGTCGTAGACGCCGAAGGCCGTCGCGCATTCGCCCGCCGCCCGGAACCCCGCCTTCAGCTGCTGTCGCAGCGGAAAACCCGGCGTGTCGCAGCCGGCGATGTAAAGTCGGCCCGGGGCGCTCCGCACGACGAACCCGTCGCGAGCGAGACTCTCGGGATGGACACCTGCGGCGGCGCTCCAGCGGTTCGTGCCGAGAACGATTGAGAAGCCGCCCGTCGAAGGCTCTTTCGCGATGGGCACGGTGTGCCCGCCGAACCGGTGCTCGAGACAGCGCTTGAGTTCGTCGGCGGCGAAGAATGTCGCGTCGGGGGCCTTCGGGTCGACCACAATCGCAAGGCGGTCGGGAAGGGCGGTTTGGGCGGCGTTCGCCGCGCCGGTCAGCAACACGGCGGCCACGAGGGCGTTTCGCTTCATCTTCATCCTTTCTCCCCGCCGATGGCAGGGATCCGTCCGAACGGGATGTCCATTACTTCACGATCAGGAGCAGGCCCTTCGGCAGGAGGGAGAGCGTCTGTCCGTTGAAGACCATCTCCCGTTTTGCGTCCGTCATTCCATTGACAGTGAACGACCAGCCGGCGATGTTGGACGCCGTCATCGAGTTCGCTATCTTGATCTGGAAGGACGCCGCGCCTTTCGCCGGCACGTCGCCCACGAAGTCAACGGTTCCCTCATCGGCGAACTCGAAGCCGTCGATGGTGCCCGCGCCGCTTGCGGAAACCTTCAGCGCGCGGATCTTGCCCACGTTCTTGTATTCCGTCTTCAGCGTCGCGCCCGGTGCCACGCTGACCGACCGCGCATTCGCGAGTGAGGAGACGGCCGGATTGGCGTTGAACGCATAGCCGGTGTGCGGCGCGGTCGCGTCGAATGCCGAGTTGTCAGAGTACCAGCTCAGTTCGTTCGGCAGGGTTGTGTCGGCGAGGACGTGGTCGTCAAGCGTCATCCACGAAAGTCCGTCCCGGCTGCCCTGGAACATCCAGCTCACAGGATGGCGTGCCGTCGCTTGGTTCTGTCGGCAGAAGTCGTAGGACGCGGCGACCGGCTGATCCGCACCTGGACGGAGGACGAGTCGGACATAGTGCATCGGTCGAGTCTCGTCCGTCTGGCGCATGTTGATGTACGCGCAACCGCCGGAGTCTGCCTTGCCGTCGCAGAGTTTGAGCATCGTGTTGGCGGAATTGTATTCCGTGACGCCCTGGCGCGAATAGTTGCCGTAGTCCATCATGCCCGGTCCAAGGTTGAGATAGCGGCGGCCGTTGTCGGCGGCGGCGTTCCCGCCCACCCACTCCGGCACGTTTTGGAGGCCCTTGTTGATCTGATTGCCGTCCGCGTCGAAGATGCCGAGCTCGCCGAACTGGATGATGCTATCGTGTGATTGGGTCTGGCGGACCGTCAGCCGGAACCAGGTGAAGGCGTTGGTCGGCGCCTCGACGAGCAGCGTGCCGGCGTTGACGGCGAGGTCGCCCGAGAACGTCTGGTTGCCGCGCAGCGCCCAGATGCCGGGGCCGTCCTTGGCCACGTTCATGACGCCCGCGCCGTCGGCCACCTCGGCGACGACGTTGGTGAGACCGTTCTCAACGCCGTCCAGGGTCAGCGTCTTCTCTCCATCGGTGCGCGCAGAAAAATCGGCGAGCGCCATGTAGCCGGTGGTCGAGGAGTTCTTGAGTCGCGCGTTGCCGAGCAGCACGGTCTTGCGTTCCGATGCCACGGCGTGGAGTGAGCCCACGTGCTCGAGCGTACCTTCCGTCGCCGCCTCGCCGAGCTCGTTCGTCATGCCGAACGAGAGCGCCCAGTTGACGCGCTTCGAGTCGTCGAAGATTCCGAAGTAGTCGCCGAAGAGATTCGCCGAAGTTCCGATCGAACAGTAACCGCCGCTTTCGACGATCGTCTCGGCCTGCAACGTCCCCTCCTCGATTGCGATGGAGCCCGAGAACCCGTTTCCGTAGTAGTTGTATGCCGCGGTTTTGTCTGTGAGGCGCCAGACGCCCGTGCCGCGTTTGTAGAGGGTGTAGTTGTAGTTCGTCGTGCACAGATTGTTGTCGTCATACGGTGTTATGACAGGGGTGTCGATAACGCAAGGAACCGAGTTCGATCCGGTCAGCAACAGGCGCTGGAGATATTTGTTGTTCTGTCGCCAGGCGCCCGTGAAGACGGCGCCGCCGTGGGGTCCGCCGTCCAGACCGAACGGACGGTTGTACGCCCAGCCGGTGAAATTGGCGTGAAGCTGCCAGGTGATGTCCTTGTCGGTCGTCTCGTCGGTGCCGAGGTACTTCAGGATGACGCTGTCCCACGTATAGCCGAGTCCGTTGGATGTGCCGATGGAGGACGAGGTGTCGCCCTTGGAGCCGAATTTCATGATGCCGACGACGTTCTCTTCTGGCTGAGAACCACTCGACATCGGGTTGAACGTGGGGAACGTGTTCGCCTCGCCGACGATATCGACCGGACCGTAGGGCTCGAAGCGGATCTTGCCGCCCATGGGTCCCGCGATGATCGACGGCGACGCAGCGGTGGCCGTGTCGGTGTCCGTGCGCGTCGAGAACGACTGGGCGAGCGAGGCGTTTTCGTTCGTGATCATGCCGTAGGCGTAGATGCGGCGGAAAATCGACTGTGACTTGTCCGAATCGGCGTTGACGATGACGAGAGTCGTGCCCGGATCGGTGTAGGTGGGACCGTAGACGAACTGGGTGCTCGGTCGCGTCTTTCCCACGTAGGTCGGCAGCCGCAGGAGTCCGGTCTTGAGATGGATGGGCACGTCGTAGTCGAAGGAGGTGTTGAATGGAGCGGCAAGCGTGAGTTCGCCCGCGCCCGTCTTGACGAGGCCGCCGGATTCCGTTCCGTAGCGCGAAACGCGGACGGCCAGCTCTGCGTTCGTGGAGACGTTCCAGACGACGTTGTTCGTTCCCGTGCAGAGGATCTGGAAGTAGGTGCCGAGGTTCGCGACATCGTCGTCGCCCAGGACGAGATCATAGGCGGTGCTTCCCAGGTAGAGCTGATCGTTGGCCGTGGGCAGGCCGTTCACCCTCTCGTTGCCGGAGTAGTACCACCAGTTGGCCGCATCCTCGAAGGGATGCTCCCGGTCGCCCTCGCCGGTCCAGTGCACCTGCCGGTTGTAGGTTGTCGCGCCGAACCCTGCGGCGGCGCAGCAGACGAATGAGAGAACAAGCGCGGAAGCGATATTCGTTTTCATGGCTGTATTTTACCATTTCT
>CACYCW010000034.1 GCA_902773015.1 uncultured bacterium | reverse complement strand
GAGTTTGAAGCCAAGTACCCAAGGCGGCTCGCTATCTCAAGTTGCGTCATGATCTCGTATAGGGAACCTCGCGCAATGGACAGGAAGTGGGCAAATTCCTTTGGCGTATCACGGCAGAGACGTTCGGGACGGATTCCTTGTGCGCCCCGGAGATGGTCGGTGACGACGACTCGTTCCCCGGGAAACGCTACTGGTACTGACCGCGCCCCTCACTTGGAAAGCTGAACCAAACTGGGACTGCTCCCGGACCGGGACGTTCAGATCGGCTGGGCGGCGGAGATGAGCGAGGTCGAGTGGACGTGGCAGATGGCGAGTCCGAGCGCGTCCGCCGCGTCGTTCTGGGGCAGTTCGGGCAGGTTGAGCAGCGTCTTGACCATCCGCTGGATCTGCTCCTTCTCGGCGAGGCCGTTTCCGCAGACGGCTCGTTTCATGCGACGGGGCTCGTACTCGTAGGCCGGCAGCCCCGCGTCAGCCGCGGCGGTCAGAACGGCGCCGCGCGCCTCCCCGAGCACGAGCATCGTCCCCGCGTTCTTGCCGTAGATGACGGACTCGATCGCCATCACATCGGGGCGATAGGTCGCGATGAGCTCGGTCACCTTCGCGTGTATCGCCTTGAGGCAGCCCGTGAGCGGCAGTCGCGGCGCGTTGCGGATATTGCCGCAGTCGAGGCAGCCGAGCCGACTGCCTTCCGCGACGAGCACGCCGTAGCCCGTCGAACGGAGCGAGGTGTCTATTCCGAGAACCGTCATGCCGCCATTATATCAAATTCAAGCCGTCTTTGGTATAATATGCGGTGACATGTTGAACGAGACGTCGAAGACCGCCCTCGCGCGAGAAATTATGGTATAATATTCCACTCAAACCGAATGTCCAAGAGGATCATCATTCTGGGGGCCACGGGATCGATCGGCAGGAGCGCCGTCGATGTCGCGAAAACCCACCCGGGCGACTTTCGTGTCGTTGCGGTATCCGCGCTCCGCTCACGCGAGCGGTGCGAGGTGCTGGCGCACGAGCTGGGTGCGCGCGCCTATGTCGGCGAGGATGCCGCGCGGCGTGCGGTGGAGGAGAATGACGCCGACATCTGCCTTGTCGCGACGGTCGGTCTTTCGGGTCTCGCGCCAACGGTCGCGGCGATCGAGAAGGGCATGGACGTCGCTCTTGCCACGAAGGAGGTGCTGGTGATGGCGGGTGAGCTCGTCACCGCCCTGGCCCGTGCACGCGGTGTTCGGCTGCTGCCGGTTGACAGCGAGCACAGCGCGATCTTCCAGTGCCTGTCGACGGCCTTCGACGGCAATCGGCAGCAATCGAATGCGAGCGACGGCGATCGAGCGCGGTCGGCAACGATCGACCGGCTCACCCTGACGGCGAGCGGTGGCCCGTTCCTCGATGGCCCGGCCGACCTCTCGACCGTGACCGTCGCCGAGGCGCTCAACCACCCGCGCTGGAATATGGGGCCGAAGGTGACAATCGACTCGTCTACGATGATGAACAAGGGGTTCGAGATCCTTGAGGCGCGTTGGCTTTTCGACGTGCCGGCCGAGCGCATCGACGTGGTGGTGCATCCCGAGTCGATCGTCCACTCGCTCGTCACGTTCACGGACGGTTCGACGCTCGCCCAGCTCTGTCCGCCCGACATGCGCGTGCCGATCCAGTACGCGCTCTCCTGGCCGGACCGGCTGCCGGCCGATCGTGCGCGGCTCGATCTCGCCTCGCTCGGTCGACTCACGTTCCGTCAGGCGGATCCCGGGCGCTTCCCGTGCCTGGGGCTCGTGCGTGCCGCCGGCGCTGCGGGCGGTGGGCAGACGGCCGTTCTCGCGGCGGCGGACGAGTGGGCGGTGAAGGCGTTCGTCGAGGGGCGCATCGGCTTCACGGATATCGCGCGCACGGTCGAGCGGGCTCTCGCAGCGGCGCCGCGATTCGAGTTGTCCGCCATCGAGGCGGTCTACGAGGCAAGTGACTGGACATGGAAATTCTTATCACGATAGCGTATATCGCAATCTGCGTGTTGCTCTTCGCCCTGGCGATTCTCATCCACGAGTTCGGCCATTTCATTGTCGCGCTCAAGCTCGGGCTGCGAGTCGAGGCGTTCTCGATCGGCTTCGGTCCCGCGCTCTGGAAGCGGCGGGTGAAAGGCGTCGAGTACCGCATCTCGGCGATTCCGCTCGGCGGTTACGTTTCGATTCCAGACGTCGACCCGGAGGGCACGAAGGCCCTGGAGGGCGGCGCAGACGCCGCGAAGTCCGAAGTCGAGGGGCAGCCCGAGCCGCGCGTTCGGATACCGGCGTGGAAGGAGATTCTCGTCGCGGTGGCGGGGCCCGGCATGAACATCGTGCTGGCCGTTGTCCTGGCGGTGCTGCTCTCGCTCATCCCGCAGGCGAAGTTCGGCGAGCTCTCGTCCGAGATCGGCGATGTCCTCGACGGCGGTCCGGCGGCGGCGGCGGGGATGAGGAAGGGCGATGTCGTGAAGTCCGTTGGCGGTCGCGCCGTTGTGACGTGGACGGAGATGCAGACCGAGGTGCAGATCGCGGGCGGGCGGGCGGTCGAGTTCGTCGTCTCGCGTGCGGGCGACGAGGGCGCGCGGCGTGACGTGCCGCTCACGATCACACCGAAGCGCAGCGAGGTGACGGGCGCCTGGTACATCATGGCCCTTAGCGTCTCCAACACGACGGGCGCCGTCGCGTGGATGCCGAGCCGCAACCCGATTCGGCAGCTCGCGTGGGACGCGGGTTCGATCTTCCGCGTGCTGAAAGGGCTGGTGACGCCGAAGGAGGCGAAGGCGACGAGCCAGGCGCTGGGCGGCCCGGTGATGATCGCCGAGGGGCTGTACCGCCAGGTGCGGCGCAACCCCTGGGACGGCATCGGCTTCCTGCGGTTCCTGAACGTGAACCTCGCGATCCTGAACCTGTTGCCGATCCCGGTGCTGGACGGCGGGCTCATTCTGTTCTCCCTCTTCGCGCTCGTCTTCCGCCGGCGCGTGCCGGATTTCCTCGTGAAGTATCTCTCGCTGACGTTCATGGTGCTGCTGATGGGGCTGATGGGCCTGCTCATCCTCCGCGACTCGTGGCGCAGCTACAAGATCCACACCTACGAACCGACCTCGACGAACGAGACCTCCCGAACCTCCCAAACCTCTCCACATGTTCACACGAACGCAGACCAGGGCGCTACGAGTCGGTAACCTGCCGATCGGCGGCGGGGCGCCGGTGAGCGTGCAGACGATGGGCAACGTCGATCCGCACGATGCCGCGGCGTGCCTCAGGCAGCTCGTCGCCTGCGCGGAGCTTGGCTGCGAGGCGTTCCGACTGACGGTTCCGGACGAGGCGGCGGCGCAGGCCCTCGGCGAGGTGAAGCGAGGCTCGCCGATTCCGGTCGTCGCCGACATCCACTTCGACTGGCGCTGTGCGCTCGCGGCCATCGCGGCGGGGGCGGATGCGGTGCGGATCAATCCCGGCAACATCGGGTCTCGTGCGCGCGTACAGGAGGTGGCGCGTGCGGCGAAAGCGCGCGGCGTGCCGATTCGCATCGGCGTGAACGCCGGCTCGCTCGAGCGCGGCGAGACGATCGTCGGCTCGGCGCTGAAGCACCTGAAGCTGCTGGAGGACGAGGGCTTTCACGATGTCGTCATCAGCGCGAAGGCGAGCGATGCCGTCTCGACGATCGCGGCCTACCGGGAGCTCGCGGAGCGGACGGACTGTCCGCTTCATCTCGGCGTCACCGAGGCGGGCACGCTGATCCCCGGCACGGTGCGCAGCGCGGTGGCGCTCGGCATCCTGCTCTCGGAGGGCATCGGCGACACGATTCGCGTGTCGCTCACGGCGCGTCCGGAGAAAGAGGTGAAGGTCGGGCTTGAGATCCTGCGTTCGTTGGGGCTCCGCGCGCCGGGGCCGGCGATCACGAGCTGCCCGACGTGCGGGCGGACGCGGGTCGACCTCGCGCGCGTCGCGTCCCAGGTTGAGGACGCGCTCGAGACGCTGTATCGTGATCGCGGCCCGGAGGCGCGGCGGTTCCCGCACGTGGCGGTGATGGGGTGTGTGGTGAATGGTCCGGGTGAGGCGCGGGGGGCGGATGTCGCGCTCTGCGGCGGCGACGGAGAGTTTTCCCTTTATGTTCGCGGCCGGTTCGCGGCGAAGGTGAAGGAAGAGGAAGCAGTCAGAAAGGTGATCGAGCATGTCGTTTCTCTACGATAATGTGGCCGCCATCATGGTGGCGATCGCGGCGTCGGCGGTGGTTTGGACGTTCGGCGGGACGAGGGGCGACCTGCTGCCCTACTTCGTGCCGTGGCTCGTCGTCTTCATGATCGAGGTGCTCATCTGCTTTCCGCAGGCGCACCATGACGAGAGCTCGTACGAGGCGCGCGAACGCGTCTGGAAGGCGCTGCGACGCGACCCGGTGATGTGGATCTCGCTCGGCCTTCTCGTGCTGCTCGCCATCCCGTTCGTCAATAACGGCCTGTGCCCGGTCTGCGACGCGGCGGCGATCGCCGCGGGGAAGGACCCCGATCCCCCGGTGCCGATCCTGCCCTTCTGCGTAAACCGCCTCGAGCACCTGAACGTCTTCCTCTGGTTCGCGCTCGCGCTGACGGCCATGGTCGTCGTGCGGCACGCCCTCACGCGCCGCGGCAAGCGCACCGTGATCGAGCTCATCATGTGGAATGGCGCCGCAGTCGCCGCGCTCGGGTTCCTGCAGGGGGCGCTGGACGCGCCGGGCCCGCTCTGGGATGTGGCGCACAGCGGGCTTCTCAACGCGCAGAAGCCGGGGGACTTCTTCGCGACCTTCGGTTACCCGAACATGGCCGGCGACTACTTCGTGACGCTCTTCGGCATCGCCGTAGCGCTCTGGCGCGACCATCTCGCGCACATTCGGGAGGAGCGCAAGACGAAGTCGTCGTCGACGGACAAGTGGACGCGGTCGCGCATGTTCTGGAGGAAGCACTACTTTCTCATCCCCGCCGCCGTGTTCTTCTTCGCGGCTCTCAACACGCTCTCCCGTGCGGCGATCATACTCGTGACGACCACGGGCTGCGTCTACTTCGTGCACGCGCTCGTCTCCTTCCTGGCGCGGATGCAACGCTCCAAGCGCGCCTCCGCCGCAGCCTGGAGCCTCGGCATCTTCGGCCTTCTCGTCTTCTTCGCGACGCTGTTCATGCCGGATGACATCCAGAAGGAGGTTGACACGCTCGGAACCACCGTGGTGCTTGACCGCGTGACCGGGCGCGGCCAGTACCACGTCCGCGTCGCGACGGAGCTGTGGAAGGACCACTGGCTGTTCGGCTGCGGCGGGTGGGGCTACCTGCATTTCTGCGCCTCGAAGATGACGCCCGAGGAACTCAAGAACATGCAGATGGTCGGCGGGGTCAACGTGCACAACGACTATATCCAGTTCCTCGCCGAGCACGGGCTTGTGGGATTCGGCGCGATGGTGGCGATCGTCGTGCTGCTTCTCGTCCCGGTCGGCCGCGGCTGGCACAAGCTCGCGTACGAGCTGCGATTCAAGAACCGGAACGAACTGCCGCCGAAGCCCGCGCTGATCTTCGTCCTGCCGGCGTCGGCCTTCTGCATCCTCGTCACCGCCATCGCGACGTTCATCCACTCGTTCGGCGATTGCGCGATGCGTTCGCCGACGGTGCTGATGCTCTTCTTCGTCTCGCTCGCCGCCATGCCGGGCTTCCTGCCGAAGGATGCCGAATAGCCGGTGGGGACGGGACGAACGACCGACACTTCAGGAAGCACACGAGGGAAACAACCATGCTGCACGTCAACGAGAACTACTCACGCATCAAGCCAACCTACCTCTTCGCGGAGATCGCGCATCGCGTCGCCGCCCATCAGCAGGCGCATCCGGACGCCAAGGTCATCCGCCTCGGCATCGGTGACGTCACCGAGCCGCTCGCGCCCTCGGTCATCGCCGCCTTGCACAAGGCGGTGGACGACGAGGCCGACCGGAGCGCCTTCCACGGCTACGGGCCCGAGCAGGGCTATGCCTTCCTGCGCGAGCGCATCGCCGAGGTCGACTTCCGTGCGCGCGGTCTTGAGGTCTCGGCCGACGAAATCCTCGTCTCGGACGGCGCGAAGTGCGACTGCGGCAACATCCAGGAGCTCTTCGCCGGGGACGTCAGGATCGCGGTCGGCGACCCGGTCTATCCCGTCTACGTCGACACGAACGTGATGGCGGGCCGCCACGACATCCAGCTTCTCCCGTGCACCGCTGCGAACGGGTTCGTGCCCGGGCCCGAGGGGTGCACGGCCGACATCGTCTACCTTTGCTATCCGAACAACCCGACGGGCGCGACCGCCACGAAGGCCCAGCTCCAGGCGTGGGTCGACTGGGCGAACGACCGGAAGGCGCTCATCCTCTTCGACGCGGCCTACGAGGCGTTCATCCGCGACCCGACGATCCCCCACTCGATCTACGAGTGCGCCGGTGCGCGCACCTGCGCGATCGAGATCCGCTCCTTCTCGAAGACCGCGGGCTTCACCGGCATCCGCCTCGGCTACACCGTGGTGCCGGACGGCCTCGTTGCCTACGCCGCCGATGGCTCGGCGGTGCCGCTCCGGCCGATGTGGACGCGCCGCCAGACGACGAAGTTCAACGGCGCGAGCTACCTCACGCAGCGCGGCGCCGAGGCGGTTTACACGCCCGAGGGCCAGCGCGAGACACGCGCGACGATCGACTTCTACCTCGGCAACGCCAAGCTCGTGAGGGAGGCGCTCGCCGCCGCGGGCTACGCCGTCACCGGCGGCACCGACTCGCCTTACGTGTGGGTCGACGTGAAGGGCGACAGCTGGGCGTTCTTCGACCGGCTCCTTGCCGAGGCGAACGTCGTCACCACACCGGGCGCCGGCTTCGGCCGGGAGGGCGAGGGCTACATCCGCATCAGCGCCTTCAACTCACGCGAGAACGTCCTCGAGGCGATCGAGCGGATGAAGAAGGTGCTCTGAACGGCATGACGCTCGCGACCCTTCTTGTGGCGGCGGTGACGTGGTATCCCGCCGCGGACTGGACGGAACGGCCCGATCCCGTGGCGAGCCCGCGCGCTCGCCGCGGCGGGACGATCCGCATCAACGGCGCCCAGCCTCCGAAAAGCCTCAACGCCTACGTGGACAACAACAACTACTCCGCGATGGTGTTCGACCTCCTCTACTCGCGGCTCCTCGGCATGGACACTTCCGGCGAGCTCGAGCCCGCCCTCGCCCGACGCTGGGCGGTGTCGGACGACGGCCGCGAGTTCACCTTCGTCCTCGACGAGCGTGCGCGCTGGTCGGACGGGCGGCCCGTGACGGCCCAGGACGTCCGCTGGACCTTCGACGCAATCATGGACCCGCGGAACGACACGGGCCCGTGGAAGTCGACGCTCAACTACTTCGCGCCGCCGGAGATCGTGGATGCGCGCACGGTGCGCTTCCGCAAGAAGGGCGAGAGCCCGCGGGACTGGCGCGACATCCTCAACTGCACGGCCTTCTGGATCCTGCCGAGCCACGCCTTCGCCGGCATCGAGTTCGCGAAGATCAACCTCGTCGGTGCGGTGACCGGTTGCGCCTACGAGATCGCGCGCGCCGAGCCGCAGGTCGAGACGGAACTGGTGCGCCACGGGCACTGGTGGTGCCAGGACCTGCCGCAGTGCCGCGGTACGCTCAACTTCGACCGCATCCTCGTGCGCTACTTCGTCGAGAACGAGAACGCCTTCGAGGCGCTCAAGAAGCGCAAGATCGACTTCTATCCGGTGTACACGGCGCGCATCTACGACCGCGAGACGGGCTCCCGCCCGTTCGAGCGAAACTGGTTGCTCAAGCGCCGCGTATGCAACCGCGCGCCGATCGGCTTCCAGGGGTTCGCGATGAACATGCGGCGCGCACCGTTCGACGACGTGCGCGTCCGCGCCGCGATGGCCGCGCTCCTCGACCGCGAGACGATGAACCGCACGATGATGGGCAACGCCTACTTCCTGCTCGACTCGTACTACCCCGACCTCTACGACCGCGACCATCCCTGCCGCAATGCGCATCACACCTATGATCCGGCGAAGGCGACGCGGCTTCTCGCCGAGGCCGGGTGGCGGAAGGATCCGGCGGACGGGTTCATGAAGCGCAACGGCAGGCGCTTCGCGTTCTCGTTCCTCTCCCGCAGCGCGAGCGAGGACAAGTTCCTCGTGCTCTTCGACCATGAGCTGCGGCGTCAGGGCATCTCGATGTCCATCGTGCGCAAGGACTTCGCGAGCTGGATGCGCGATATGGAATCGTTCTCCTACGACATGACGTGGGCGTCGTGGGGCGCGGGTCGGGTGCGGTATCCCGAGCTCACGTGGGCGTCGGCGGAGGCCGACCGCAAGGGCAGCAACAACATCACGGGCTTCAAGTCGGCGGAGGTCGACCGACTCATCGCCGCCGAGAAGGGGTTCACGAGTGCGGCTGAGCGGCTTGCGGCCTACCGGCGCATCGACGAGCTCGTCGCGGCCGAGGTGCCCTATGCGCTCCTGTGGCAGACGGATGCGACGCGCCTTCTCTACTGGAACAAGTTCGGCATGCCCGAGACCGTGCTCTCGCCCCTTGCCCGTGAGGAATCGGCGCTTTCGTACTGGTGGTACGACGCCGACCGTGCCGACGAGCTCAACCGCGCGATGGCGAATGGCGACTTCCTCCCGTCCGTCCCCGAGACCGTTGTCGGCAAATGACGGCGGGCCTGCGGCGCCATTGACAGCGGTGGGGGGAAGTGATAGACTATCCACATTGAATCGAACAGCCTAACGAAGCATGTCACAGGAATGGAACATCAGGTCGAGAGGGCACTTCTGCACGTTGTGCCAGAAGCCGCTCGTGGACAAGGCGCCGGTCATCAGCGCCCTTCGTGAGACGGCCGACGGCTACGAGCGCTTCGATTGCCACCCGGAATGCTGGAAGACCTCCGAGCGCGACTGGGATCCCTTCTCGCTCTGGGACAGCGTCTACTTCGCTCCGGTCAAGGAGGAGAAGCATGAGCCGCTGAAGAAGGAGGACGCCGGCGAGCTCCTGCGCCAGCTCGTCACGCTCGACGATCCTGCGATGAAGAACGTCATCTACGTGCTCGCGGTCATGCTCGAGCGCTCCAAGATACTCGTCGAGCGCGACCAGAAGCTACTGCAGGACGGTAGCATCCGTCGCGTCTACGAGGACCGCAAGCAGGGCGACACCTTCGTCATTCTCGATCCACGGCTTCGTCTGGAGAACCTGGCCGAGGTCCAGCAGCAGGTGGTGGCGCTTCTCTCGGGCACGAAGACCCTCGGCGAGGTGTCCGGCGAGGAGGAGGCCGCGGCGAATGCCGAGCCCTCGGAGCCAGCGTCGACAGGAGATGAAGCTCAGCCCGAGACAGCGTGAGGCGCTCGAGCTCGTCGCGGACGGGAAGTTCGTGCCCTGTCTCGTGAAGGAGAACGACGGGTGGCATGCCCGTTGGCGCGCCCTTGGCGGCGGCGAGGCGAACGGCTGGGTCGATGAATACATACGCGCGGCGACGATTACGCGCCTTTCCGAGGATGCCGAGGATCAGCGTCATGAGACGCTCCATGACGCCTGGCTGCTGGCGCTCAGGTCCCGCACCGGGCTCGTCGTCTGGGATGATGCCGAATGCGCAGCTTTCGCGGCCGAGCTCGAGGCGTGGGGCGGAAACGCCGAGGAGGATCGCGTTGCGCGCGCCTGCATCCGCTTTCGTCTCGCTGCGGTCGAGGCGTCCGAACGGTTCGAGCTCCTGTGCGAGACGCCGTGTGACCGACGGGGACTGAAGGCGCTCGGTCAGGCGGCATACGTGTGGCCCGTGCTCGTCGGCCTGCGCACCCGTTCGCCGCGGCTCCTCGGCATGACGCTCACACCGGCCGAGGCGGAGGATTTCGTCCGCACTGGCGCGCGGCACCTGCGCGATGCCGGGTATGGCGTCGAGGGAGCTGATCTCGCCGCGTCCATTACCGCGGTGGCGGAGGTCTCGGGCGAGGCCGGGTCGGAAGGGAGCGGCGATGAGGGCACGCGGTTCGGGCCGGGCGGCATCCGCCTGACCGTGCGGGTCGGAGGCGAGCCGGTGAGCGCGGCGGAGATTCGCTTTCTGCTCGACCAGGGCTCGACGCTCGTCCATTTCCGCGACCGCTGGATCGAGGTCGACCGCAACATCCTCAGGGAGGCTCTCCGCGCTCTGGAGAAGGGCGTCGGTCCGCGCGCACATGCGCTGAGCTTCGCGCTCGGGCTCGGTCATGTCGGGCGGCTCGAGATCGAGGAGGCCCGCGCCCACGGCTGGCTGCGCGGACTGGTGAATGAGTTGTGCGGTTTGAAGGGTTTGACAGGCTTGAGTGGTTTGAGGGGTTTGAAAGGCATGGAAGAGTTCCGGGGGGAACTGAGGGACTATCAGCTGAGGGGCGTGGAGTGGCTGAGGTTCCTGACGCGCCATGGATTCGGGGCGCTTCTTGCGGATGACATGGGACTCGGGAAGACGATCCAGGTGATCGCGTGGCTGATTGCCGAGCGAGGGGAAAGGGGCGAGTGGACACCGATGCTCATCGTCGCCCCGCTTACGGTGCTTTCGAACTGGCGGCATGAGCTGGCGCGGTTCGCGCCGGGCCTCAGAGTCTACGTGCACCAGGGCGATTCGCGGCATTTTGCGAGCGGCTTCCGCAAGGCCGTGGCCGAGGCCGATGTCACGCTCACGAGCTATAACCTGCTGGTGAAGGACTACGATGGATTCTCCGGCGTCCGCTGGCACGCGCTTGTCCTTGACGAGGCGCAGGCGGTGAAGAATCCTGACACGCAGGTCGCCCGTGCCGTCTGCGCCCTGACGCCACCGCGGCGGATCGCCCTCACCGGCACCCCTGTCGAGAACTCGGTTGCGGACATCTGGTCGCTCGAGGAGTTCCTCAACCCCGGTTTTCTCGGCGAGCGCCGGGCGTTCACCGACCGGTTCGTGAGGCCCATCGCGGCGGACGCTGGTGCGGCGGCGGCGCGGCGACTCCAGCATGCACTTGAGCCGTTCATCCTGCGACGGCTGAAGACGGATCCTCGCATCGCGGCGGAACTCGGCGAGAAGCGGGAGATTCGCGAATACTGCGAGCTCTCGCCGGAACAGCGGCGCGACTACGAGACGGCGCTGGCGGCATTCCGTGCGCGGGAACGCGAGCCCGGCGACGTGTTCGCGCTTCTCACCGAGCTGAAGCTGATCTGCGACGGGGCGGGCAAGCTCGAGCGTCTGCTCGATCTGCTCGAGGCGATCTTCGCCGCCGACGAGTCGGCGCTCGTCTTCTCGCAGTACGCCAAGGTCGGCGCCCGACTTCGCACGGCGATCGAGCAGAGGTTCAAGATACGCTGTCCGTTCCTTCACGGTGGGCTCTCTGCACGCGAACGCGAGGAGGCGATCGCACAGTTCAATCGGCGCGGACCGCGCGCGTTCGTCCTCTCGCTCAAGGCGGGCGGCTTCGGACTCAACCTCACCAAGGCGACGCATGTCATCCACTTCGACCGCTGGTGGAACCCGGCGGTGGAGAGCCAGGCGACGGATCGTGCGCATCGCATCGGGCAGAACCGCACGGTGTTCGTGCATCTGCTCATCAGCGCCGGCACGCTGGAGGAGCATGTCGACGAGATTCTCGCGCGCAAGGCACGCATCGCCGGCCAGGTCGTGATGACCGGGGAGAGCTTTCTGCTCTCGCTCGGCGAGAAGGAGCTTCTGGAAACCGTTAGGCTCGACGGAGCCGAACAGCAAGGTGGGGAGACCGCAAGATGAAGATCGAAAGTCCGGTTCTGCGGCGCCTTGGGCCCGTGCCGTTCTGGCGCGGCACGGTGAAGTGCCTCGACGAGCTCCAGCGCATCTACACGAAGGCCGCCGAGGCCGCTGCGGAGAAGCTCGGTCGCCCCGCCGACTGACGGCGTCTATCTCTCGTGTCAGCCCCCGTGTGTGCACCGGATGCGCCAATCGCGCATGGACAGGCCGGTTGCGCGCTTGAAGAGGCGCTCGAGGAAGTTCTCCGACGAGTAGCCCGACGAGCGGGCGGCGACGCCGGCGATCGTGAGCGCGGGATTGGCGAGAAGCCGCTTGACGTTTTCGAGACGGACGGAGTGGATTTCCGCGAGAATGGAATGGCCGACGGAGCGGTGGAACATCGTCTCGGCCGTTCTCCTGGGCAGGTTCATCGACGCGATGACATCGGCGGAGGAGATGTCCGAGGCGGCATTCATGCGGATGAACTCGAGCGCGGCGGCGACGACGGGGGCGTGTCCGCGGATGATTCGCGTCGAGGCGCGGCGGACGACGCCGGCGTCGCCGTAGGAGATGAGGTGCGGTGCTCGATGTTGATGCAGGAGCGCATCGAGCGCTCGGGTGGCTTCGCGCGCCGCGGACGAGAAGTCCGGCCGTATGCTGCTCAAGGTGGGACGGCAGTGCTCGCAGACGCGCTCGTCGTCGTCCACGCCGAGGATGGCGATCTCGCCGGGAACGGACAGCCCCGCATCCTCGGCCGCGACGGCGATCAGTTCCGCCACCGCGTCGTTGGCCGCGAAGACGCCGCAGGGACGCGGAAGAGTCTTGAGCCATCTGATCGCATTGGAGCGTCGGGCAAGTAGCGGAGATCGCATGGGGCGCCGTCCGAGCGTCGCGAGTTCGCCGTCGAAGGCCCGAAAGCGTTTTTCCACCCAGCTGTGCTCACTTGCCGCCGCGAACGCGAAGTTGTCCAGACTCAGGGCCACGAGTTCGTGCGCGGCGAGGCGCCCGGTCTCGGCCGAGTCGTGATGAACCGTCACGGCCCGTACGACCGGCTTGGCTGGATTGATCGCGACGAGCGGGATGTCATTCGGGAACGCAGCCGGGCGAAGTCCAGTTGGCCGCGCTGCATAGGCAATGACGCCGTCGGGG